>JAUXOG010000030.1 GCA_030682385.1 Bacteroidota bacterium | reverse complement strand
GAACTGTACGGCGGAGATGTTACTGGGCAGACCCTCACTCCTGGTCTCTATAAATGGGGGACTGGGGTCCTAGTATCTGCTGGTGGTGTCACTATCTCGGGCAGCGCAAGCGATGTCTGGATCTTCCAGATAGCGCAAGGTCTAACCTTGGCCAACGGAGCCATTGTTACTCTAAGCGGTGGCGCACAGGCTTCCAACATCTTCTGGCAGGTCGCCGGCCAAGTTACTCTTGGAACGACGGCTGCCATGAAGGGAATTATATTGTGTCAAACGTTGATTGAGATGCAGACCGGTGCAACTTTGAACGGCAGAGCGCTGGCACAGACCGCAGTTACATTAGACGCCAATACCGTCACTAGGCCGGTGGTGACCGCTGTCGAGAATGGGTTAGCGCCTCAAGAGTTTACGCTCTTGCAGAACTATCCGAATCCGTTCAACCCATCCACGAAGATTGAATATAGTCTTGATAAGGCTGCTCAGGTTTCCCTCAAGGTCTACAATTTGCTTGGTAATGAAGTTGCCACACTCGTGAACGGTCGTCAGGGAGCCGGCAGCTACACCGTGCAGTTCAATACCAACGAAGGAGTACTCAGTCTCTCGAGCGGTGTGTACTTCTATCGTTTGGAAGCCGGATCCTTCGTCTCGACGAAGAAGTTGATTCTCATGAAGTAATTTTTATTGATGAGTTCATTCTAATAACATCAATTTGTCATTCTGATGGAGCGAAGCGACTGAAGAATCTATCGATTTCATAACAAAAATTAAGATTCTTCGCTTCGCTCAGAATGGGTATAATGTTCAGAAAGTGTTGCTGTTTTAGTGTGTACATAATGCTAAATACCAATGAAAGTAAGTATGACGATGACAGCGGGATAATCCTCTGTGCTGACGGTAACGTTGTTTGAGTCGTGAAAAATAACCTTCGAGAGCATTTGTAGAATGAGCTATCAACGGATTATCGAGGTAATGAAACATGTTTGGAAGAGCAGTAAGCAACATGCTTCGAGCTCGTTTGATATCACTAAAGACTTTTCCATGTTCAGGAGTAACAGCTATTCGAGTTCCATAGGTTTTCTCCCATGCTTGAACATGCTGAATAAATTTTTCTTTGTCGTTCTGTGAATAGATTGCCGTTACCTCAAGAAATATCTCTCGGAGGTGTTTTGCATCGGTTCGTTTTGGTGTTCGGCGACACCAGCTTAGTCCTTGACGTTGAATATGAACCAAACAGCGTTGAAGAATAATGTGTGGCCATTGCTGTCGTAATGATTGGCTTAATGCCGGATTTCCATCAATCGTGCCATATTTCAAGGATAATCCCTTCTCAGCAAGGTACTGAAACAATACACCTAAGTCTCGTGGTTTTTCTGAGACATTGTAAGAACCGTAAAGCATCGTGTGATCAACGGTGTTCATTACAGCTAGAATCCCTTTGCGACGGTTGATGAAGGTGCCATCAACAATTGCGCTAATACACCGTGCCAAGGAAGGGTGTGGTGTCGGTGGCGGTTGTTGTAACCAGTATTCGATAATACGGCGGATCGTTGATACACTGTGTCCACTTTGTTTAGCAAGCTGACGGAGCGTATATCCTTCGACAAGCCATTGTTTGAACCAAACAAAGTGCCGAAGATGTTTGTTAGTTTTATTTCGCCACATAAACGAACGGTTGCATGAATTACACAACCATCGCTGACGTTTTTGGTTAACTGTTCCATTACGTTTAACGTGGACTGAGCCGCAATAAATACAATGTTTTTTTCACAATTACTCGTTGATCTTTGAACGGTTTTAATCTTAGTATCCATAATTACATATACAAAAACAAATTACAGTTATTTGAGCAACACAATTTGAACATTATACCCAGAATGACATCTATCTTTATTTAGACTTTTTAGAGTTGACTCATTGATAAAGCATGTATTCGTATCAACGCGTAAATATTTTCATTGTCCCGTACTTAAGTATGAGGTGCGTAATTTCCAAAAACGATTGGGCTTTAATCCAAATCACTAGTTCTAAAAATTGCAAAGTAACACAACTGAAACAATAAAGAAGCTTGTCAATTTGTTTCACTATCACACAACTTTCAAGGAGAGTATTATGAAACTCATTATTCGTTCATTTCAATTTTTTGTTGTACTTGTAGTACTCATAGCATTGACCATCACACCATCGAGATCGCAAGTGAACATTAAACTTGGCGGCGGCATCGGCGTAATGAGTCCGGCTTCAGACTTCAGCGGCTCAACTATCGAATACTATAACGGTTCCAGCTATGGACTCAGCAGTGGTCTTAACATTCATGGAAAGGCGAAGATCGGATTGTCCGGATTTAATCTCGCCGCTGAAATTGATTACTCATCGTTAAGTAACACCGGAAATTCTGAACCAGGACAGGGAAAAGTGGATATCTCACAAAAAATCCTGTCGCTGAAAGTGGGACCTGAATTTCATTTCAGCTTACCTGTGTTACCGGTTACTCCGTACATCGGTGCTAACCTCGCATTGAATAGATTCAGCGGGGAGACGACGTTTCAAGGAGTTTCCAAAGTTCCGAGCGCAACGTATAGCGTGAAAGGTGCAACGCGGTTTGGCGTAGGGTTCTTGGTGGGAACGGAAGTGAGTGTCGGTCCACTCCTATCGCTCGACTTTAACATCTCGTACAACTTGATGAATGTCTCCGGCAAAGAATGGAACGACGTCAATCCGGGAATAAACCAACGCATTGATTCCTATCTATCTTTGAATGACGATCCAGATCCCCAGTCCGCTGCGGGGGACGATAAACATTTCATTTCTAACGAGCGGAGTATTCATTCTATCCTGTTCACGGTAAGCATCTTGTTCGGTTTGTAGTACCGTTAAAGGATTGATTGACATGCAGAATAATAATTTTCATAAAAAACATCTTAGAGGAAGCTCTACTTTTCTACAAGAAACAGAAAAAAGACCGGATGAATCGGTAACTGTACCTGTTCTTAAGCGAAGAAATCGGTCGAAAGAATTACCAACGGATAAATCCGAATCGGTATCGGACAATCGTTGCGATACACTTTCATCCACTGCAAGTATTGATGGACAAACGAAATAACGCTATAATGAAGTAACAAATATATCAACCAACCATAAGGAGTATCCATTGAAACAGTTTTATCGAACATATTTTTCTTTCGTCGTTATTGCACTGTGTGTATTCTTCTCAGTTCAGACGTCCAACGCACAACAGCGAACATTCGGACTCGGCGTAATCATCGGTGAACCGACAGGCATCAGTGCGAAGTTATGGACATCGAACAATAACGCATTCGCCTTTGGTCTCGGCTGGTCGTACGGAGGAGATCGGTTCGGCAGGTGGTATGACGGCTACTATGACGGCGGAAGCCGTGTTCATTTTCACATAGATTATCTCTGGCATGCGTGGAATGCCATTCACTCGACTGAACGATTTCCATTATACTATGGCGTCGGCGGATGCATCAACACAGGCGCAGGTTATAATAGTCCGGCGGCTGTTCGCGGTGTGATTGGTATTGCATGGATGCCGCGTGAAACGCCAATTGATATATTTCTCGAAGTGGCTCCGTCGCTCGAGCTTACACCATCAACAGGCTTTGCTATTGATGCTGCTATTGGTGCGAGATATTTCTTTTGATAATTCTGTGAACGTTGTAAAAACTAACAGAAAAGGAAATCTAATAAAATGAACGAGTTGAAAATTAAAGGAAACTGGAATGAGCTTATACGTAAGCTCAAACAGAAATTTACCGACTTAACAGATGATGATTTACTTTTTGTAGAAGGTAAAGAAGAAGAATTGTTAGGAAGACTTCAGAAAAAGATTGGAAAAACTAAAGAAGAAATACACGATATACTTGAGAAGCTATAACGAACCTCACTCTTAATTTAAGAAAGGCAATTTTATGTTGAAGAAAGTAATACTAACAATTGGGTTAATCATATTGATGATTACGCAGGTGAATGCACAGAGCATAAACCTGGGACCACAGATTGGCTATCAAAAAGCCCGGGATGCTGACGAGGGGAAATTTATGGGTGGAGTAGCCATGCGGTTGAAGTTAACTCCGAGTCTTGGTATTGAAGCATCCATTAACTATCGTGCGGAAAAATATTTAAATGGAGCCTTGACGGTTAAGAGCTGGCCGGTAATGATAACCGGTTTATTTTATCCGCTACCCATAGTTTATGGGGCAATTGGCACTGGATGGTATAACACAACTTTCGATTATGACCAGAGTAGGTTCCCGTTTCAGTTTATTGCTGACGAGACCAAGCAGAAAATCGGCTGGCATTTTGGTGGCGGCGTGGAATTGCCCATTGGTACAAAATCCTTATTGACAGCAGATATTCGCTATGTATTTATAGATTACGATTTTAGGAGCATACCGGGCATCGGTGACAAGAATAGCGACTTCTATGTCTTCTCCGTCGGTTTCCTTTTTGGTCTATAATTACTCAAGCGAACGGAATTGCTTCAGTCTCAGAAAACGGTGGGGGAATTAATCGGTTTACCTGTCCCCCTTTATCTATAATCTGGGACAGAATTGTTTCAAAAAAATAAAATAAAGGAGAATAATTATGCGTTACTTTTTTGTATTTATCGCAGCAGTGCTCCTGGTGAGCACGTTACAGGCACAAGTAAGTGTCAGGCTTAATTTCAATTTAGATCGCCAACCAGTTTGGGGTCCCACCGGTTATGATTATGTTGAGTATTATTACTTACCTGATATTGAAGTTTACTACTACGTTCCTCAACATCGTTTTTTCTATTATGATAGAGGACGTTGGATTAGCAGATCAGCTTTGCCTTTACGTTTTCGTAATTATGACTTCTATAATTCTTATAAAGTAGTGGTGAATGAGCAGAAACCGTATCGAAAGCATAAAACGTATAAAGAAAAATATTCCTCATATAAAGGTCGTCACGATCAGCAGCCAATCCGCGATAGCGGTGATTCAAAATATTTTGTGAATAAAAACCATCCCGAGCATAACAACTGGGTAAAGCAACAAAAGCATGATCAAGGTAAAGGCAATGATCAAAATAATAATCGTGACAAGAACAAAAAGAACAAAAAATAATGGGGATGTATAAATTCAAAAACTGAAATGAAAGAACAGTTAAAAAAGAAGCTGAAAAAACTCCAGAGATGACAAAGGAAAAAACAGCAACTGCGACCGAAACAGAAAAGCTGTAAAGCGCCATAAACATACGGTAAAAGAAGAGGCAAAGCCTGCAACTGAGAAGGGAAAAGCCGCTCCTCCTCAGAAACCATAACAAAAATCGCATGTTATAGTCCAGTAGAAATGTCAGGTTTAAGGTAACAAAATTAAGTTAAGCCCCAGCAAAATTTTAGCTTGGGCTTTTTTGTTGATATTCAGAATTTATACAATGCCATACATAACATCCTTCTCATTACAACATTCATACTCGCGGCGGTACTGGTAATCCCTTTTTACCGTGTTGCTGTCGGACCTACAGTTTACGACCGCATACTCGGTTCGGTCATAATCGTGAGAAATCACTTTTTGCGATTCAAATCGCAGTATATTATATTATGGTGCGGTTGTAACCGCAGAATATGATAAAACGAATATTAGAAAACCAAATCAAAATTGTTTTTATCGACAAAGCCCAACGCATATCCTCAAAGCAAAACCAACAGCATCACACGCGAAAACTTTGAAAACTTTTTAGTATTATAACAACTTGTCGTATTAAGCCCCTGCTAATTATTTACTAGGGGGCTTTTTGTTTATAACCAGATATTTTTATAAATTTCCACCACTAATTTATGCATAACATCCTTCTCATTACAACATTCATACTTGCAGCGGCGCTTGTAATACCGTTTTACCGTGTCGCAGTAGGACCTACGGTCTATGACCGCATTTTAGGTGCGGGTGTAATCGGGACGAAGACTATTGTCTTGATTTCGCTTGTCGGTTTTATATTCGACCGCTTCGATATGTTTGTAGATATCGTACTTGCTTATGCGTTGCTGAATTTTATTGGCGTTGTGGCAATAGCAAAATATTTAGAAAGAAAAGAATCTCAAAAGTAATGGAAATTCACGACATAATCGGCAGCATATTTCTTTTAGTGGGCGCTTTGTTCGTGCTTATTGGAAGCGTAGGTATCGTCCGCCTTCCCGATTTTTACACTCGCATCCACGCTGCGGGTAAGTGTGATACACTAGGACTTGCTTTAGTTTTAATTGGATTAGCGATTCATGAGGGCGGAACACTCAACACAGTTAAGCTTGTTTTGATCGCCGTGTTTATAGGCATTGCAAATCCAACTGCTACACACGCCATAGCTCGTGCTGCTTACAGATTAGGACTGAAACCATTGTTGGGTGATCAAAAACCTGACGGCACTACTGAAGAAGAAGCGAAATGATCTGGCAGCTTGAGTTGATAATATATTTGCTTCTAATCGCATCGGCTATTGTTGCATTGCGAGCAAAGGATTTGTTGGCTGCGATTGTAGTGTTGTCGGTTTACAGTTTTGGTTCTGCATTTTTATTTGCAATTTTAGGCGCAGTTGACGTCGGCTTCACTGAAGCAGTCGTTGGCGCCGGTATTACAGGTATACTGTTCTTGGCAGCTCTGTATTATACGACCAGAAAATCTGTTGATTGATATAAATACATTTACGACAAACATTAAATCCCTATGGGATTTTGATAAAGGATTCGTAATTCGACATTCAGAGTTCATTATTCGGAATTCAATTTTAATAATTTGAAACTACTCTCATACATACTACTCCTAACATTCGGCATATTGCTGATATATGCTGCGAACAAATTGCCTACACGCGGTCATCCCGATAATCCAATCAACCGTGATACTTCGTTAGCGGGAACTCCCGCTGCATCAGCGCATTACATTCGGAATGCAGAAAAGGAAATGCACACTCCAAATGTTGTTACAACAATTTTAGCCGACTACCGTGGCTACGATACGCTTGGAGAAACTACCGTAATATTCTGTGCAGGCATTGTAGTATTTTTAATTTTAAGAAGGCAACGCGATGGTTCAAAGGTCTGATAGCATAATTGTTGGTATCGTTAGCCGGTTTATGGTGCCACTCATACAGTTATTCGCACTGTATGTAATCGCCCACGGACATTATAGTCCGGGCGGCGGCTTCCAAGGCGGTGCGCTTTTAGGAGCAAGTGTTCTACTTTTACGACTTACAGTCGGCGAACAACCAAGCAATCTTGTCTTCCACAAAAAATACGGAACTCCAATGAGTGGATTCGGAGTGTTCATTTACGCGGCAGTCGGTGTAGCCGCTATGATTGGCGGCGGTGTTTATCTCGATTATGCTAACCTGCCAATCGCCGGAATGGAACCGGCAGCTCTCCGTTCACTCGGAATTTTACTCGTTGAAACAGGCGTCGGCATCGGAGTTATGGCTACAATGATTGCCATCTTCGATGACCTGGCAAAGGGAGATTTCCATGACTGATTTCTTTATCGGGCATATTGCCTATTACTTTATCATCGCTTTGTTGATTATTGGATTGTGGGGAATGCTTTTCAAAAAAAATCTTGTTAAAAAATTAATCGGTATGAACATCCTCCAATCTTCCATAATTATTTTTTACGTGGCAAGCGCTTCGAAGTATAATGCGACAGTTCCGGTCATTGACCCGCGTCTCGGTGCAATTAATCCCGCCCATTATATCAATCCACTACCACACACACTGATGCTCACTGCAATTGTCGTGAGCGTCGCCACCACAGGTGTTGCATTGGCTTTGTTGATTGTGATTTATAAAAGATACAAAACATTGAACGAGGATGAACTTCTGGAACGGATGAAATGATCTTCGAACACTTCCCAATTCTAATTCCACTACCTTTGCTTTTGGGCGCAATGATAGCAGCTCCGCTTGGAGTTTGGAAACGCGACCTCGCTTATCCGATTGCTTTATTTGCCACAGGAGTTTCTTTGTTCTTTGCAGTTTCTGGCTTGATATTCGTTTTGAACACAGGCACACATCATTATCATTTGGGAAGTTGGGCGCCGCCAATCGGAATTGAATATGTTGTTGATGCACTCTCGTCATTCGTCGCAGTGATTGTAGTTGGTGTTGGTTTTTTGGTGATGATTTATTCTCACCGGTCGCTTCAAAGAGAATTGCCAAACAAAGAAGTACCGTTTCATTCTGTGTCATTACTTTTTCTTGCCGGTTTAAGCGGGATGGTTGTAACCGGCGACTTGTTCAACTTGTATGTGTTTTTAGAAATTGCCTCACTGTCAGCGTATGCTCTTGTTTCGGTGGGGGAGAAGCGGGCGCCCGTCGCTGCATTCCGGTATCTTTTATTAGGAACCATTGGCGCATCGTTTTACCTGCTGGGTTTGGGATATCTTTATCTTGTTACCGGCTCGCTCAATATGCTCGATACTGCGAAAATAATTCCTTTGCTTCAGGAACACGGACTTGTTCTCGTCGCACTTACATTGATGATTGTTGGAATTGGTTTGAAGATGGCAATGTTTCCGCTCCATCTCTGGCTGCCCGATGCTTACACTTACGCACCGTCAGCCGGCAGTGCTTATCTTGCACCGATTGCCACGAAAGTTTCGGCTTATGTTCTGATTAGAATTTTATTCACTGTATTCGAACCTGCTTTTGTGCGTGATGAGTTTTCGTTCACCTCCGTTATTGCTTGGCTTTCCGCAGTCGGAATAATTTGGGCGTCGGTTATGGCAATTGCCCAGAAAGATTTGAAGCGGATGCTTGCTTACAGTTCCGTCAGCCAAATCGGCTACATCGGACTCGGAATTGGCTTAGCGAACCCGCTCGGATTTATCGGAGCGGTTTTGCATATAATGAACCACGCAGTTATGAAAGCGACTCTCTTTTTAGTGAGTGGAAATATTTTTTATAGATTGGGGTTTACGGATATCCCAAAGTTTGATGATAAACTACGGAAGATGATGCCGTTTACTTCAGTTGCTTTTGTTGTCGCGGCGCTATCGATGATTGGAATTCCACCTACGGCAGGATTTTTTAGCAAGTGGTATTTAGTTTTGGGAAGTATAGATGCGGGTAATTGGATTTTTGTTTTTGTGATAGCATTGTCGAGTTTGTTGAATGTGGTTTACTTTTTTAGAATTATAGAAAAGATGTATATATCGAAGTCGAAGACTCTTTCTGAAAGCACTGTTGAAGAAATAAAGATGAGAGAAGCACCCATTTCTATGTTAATCCCGACGCTGGTTCTCGCAATTGCGGTAATTGTTTTAGGATTGTTGAATGCAGTTATTGTTGATAGCGTAATAAAGTTGGCTATGCCAAATGGATTATAAAATATTTTAATTAGTGATAATTCGTGTAATTCGTGGCAAAATAGATGAGCCACTAATCACCTAGAATCCGAAATACGAAACAAGCACTAAATCCGAATCCTTAAAATTACACTTGTTTTATTTGCAAACTTATCAATAATTTAATATAATCAATCAATGGAATACGGTGAATACATAAAGATTAATCCTGAAAAAAGGTTCGGTAAGCCTTGTATTAGAGATACAAGAATTGCTGTATACGATATTTTAGGTTGGTTAGCTTCTGGAATGACCTTCGATGAGATAATTCAAGATTTCCCTGAATTATCAGTCGAAGATATTAAAGCTTGTCTTGCATACGCGGCTGATAGAGAGCATAAATTAAAAATTGTCTGATGAAATTGCTCTTGAATCAAAATTTATCCTACCGAATCGTTGATAAGCTCGTTGATATTTTTCCCGACTCTAAACAAGTTACTCAGGTTGGTTTGGAGAATAAGTCAGATTTAGAGATATGGAAGTATGCAAGGGACAATAATTTCACGGTCGTAACATTTGATTCTGATTTTTATGATTTAAGCTTGATTCGAGGAATCCCTCCTAAAATTATTTGGTTAAGAATTGGCAACACTAAAACAGACAATATTGCCAATAACCTACGTGATAATTACGAGCTAATCAAACCTTTTATTAATGACGACATCTACAGAGAAATTGCATGTCTGGAAATCGATTGATTGTTGTTTCTAATAATAAAAAAAGTGAATAAATCTTTCTTTTGCAAATCCTATGACTGTATGTTAAATTCCTTGAACAAAATTACTAAAACAAAAATGTTTATTGCCACAATGGCGCCAAGTCGCAAAGCGGTTGTGAACCTTTGTGCCCCCGCCTGCCTTACGAAGATCAATGTGGCGGGCAGGTTTGAGACTTAGTGGCAAAATAGATGAGCCACTAATTTCACTAATGCACACGATGTATTTAGTCCGTCAGGGTACAATTAATTAAAACACTAAGAATGCACAAAGACCACAAAGAAAAACATTCATCATTCGATACTTGTCCGCCGAAGTTCCGTTTTATGGAACGCAGGCGGATTCATAATACATAATGCAAACATATTTCTCATACATACCATTTTACGCTGTTCTCGTTTCATTGATTGGAACGGCTCTGATTTTAATCAGCTCACGGAAACCGAACTTGCGCGAGTTCTGGACTATCGCAGCAGCGTTTATCAAATTCGCGCTCGTGCTTTCTTTGCTGCCAAACTATTTAGATGGTAAAGTCGCTCAATGCGATTTGTTCACGATTGCATCAGGGATAACGCTCTCTTTCCGCGCTGATGGCTTAGGACTTTACTTTGCAATTGTCGCAAGCGGTTTGTGGATACTTACTTCATTTTACTCAATCGGATATATGCGCGGCTTGTCCGAACATAAGCAAACCCGATACTTCGCAAGCTTTGCAATCGCATTATCAGCGACGATGGGGATTGCCTTCGCCGCAAACCTCGTTACATTTGTCCTGTTTTATGAAATACTCACTATTGCCACATATCCACTCGTAATTCATAAAGAAACTCCTGAAGCAATTTCAGCGGGTCGTAAGTATTTAGCTTTCACACTTTCAGCAGGAGTTATCCTGATTGTAGCAATCGGATGGATTTATACAATCACCGGCAGTGTTGATTTCCAAGCGGGCGGTATGTTAAAAGGAGTAAATATCTCGCAAAGCCACCTAACAGTTTTGTTCATACTTTTTATAATCGGAACTGGTGTAAAAGCAGCAATCATTCCGCTTCACAGTTGGCTGCCTGCGGCTATGGTTGCACCAACACCGGTCAGCGCATTGCTTCACGCTGTTGCTGTGGTGAAGGCGGGTGTGTTCGGAGTATTACGAGTTGTCGGGTTTGTTTTCGGTTTCGACCTGCTTCACGAAACAAACCTCTGGATGATATTAGCATCGTTCTCCGCAATGACGATCATTGTAGCGTCATTAATTGCATTTAGCCAGGACAATCTTAAAAAGCGGCTGGCTTATTCAACC
>JAUXOG010000023.1 GCA_030682385.1 Bacteroidota bacterium | reverse complement strand
AGATGTTGCACAGGATTTCACGGCGCCGAAAGCGGACACAGCGACAGTAGCTCTTACGGCACTAAGCAGCGCCCCTACTGGTGCCGCTGGTGGAGACCTTACAGGAACATATCCAAATCCATCGATTGCTGATAATGTAGTAACATCAGTAAAGATTCTTGACGGCACAATTCAACGGGTGGATGTTACACCGGATTTTACCGCGCCATACAGTGACACTGCAACTTATGCACGAGTTGCACCCCAATCCGGCTTCGTTGACAGCGCTCGTATCGCAGGGATGGTTCCCGATAACAGTATTACAAATTCTAAACTTACCGAAGGTTCTGTAACGAGTGCAAAAATATTGGATGGGACTATCGCCAGCGCCGACGTTGCAGATAATGCAATCACTGCGACAAAGATAGCAAGCAACGCTGTAACAACTGCAAAAATATTGGATGGAACAATTCTTCGAGCTGATGTCATTTCAACATTTAAAGCTCCGTATGCCGACACATCTGATTTTGCCAGGGCATTGGCAGTAGGTTCCGGCTGGAATCTCACAGGCAATGCAGGTACTACCGCAGGAACGAATTTTGTTGGCACCACCGATGCACAGGCATTTGATATCCGTACCAATAATCTATTAAGAACCCGCATTACCACCAAAGGACAAATAGAAACGTACAATACAGGGCAATCGGTGTTTGTGGGAGAAGGAGCCGGGGCAAATGATGATTTGAGTGATAATCAAAATGTATTTGTCGGCTACCGGGCAGGTTTTTCCAACACCACAGGATACTGGAATACCGCCAACGGAGTGAGTGCGCTCAATTCCAACACCACAGGAAGCTACAATACCGCCAACGGAGTGGGTGCGCTTTTTTCCAATGTAGCCGGCAGTAACGCTACTGCTATTGGAACATACGCAATGCTCTATGCTAACAACACCTCAACCCCATTTACCAATTACAATGTTGCAGTTGGCTATGAGGCATTGAGGGGCTCTACTACTGCCTCGGCAAATACAGGAAACGGGAATACTGCTCTTGGTTATCAAACGCTTTTTTCCAACACCACAGGAGGCGGCAATACCGCCAACGGATCGAAGGCACTTTATTCCAACTTCACAGGAAACAACAATACTGCTTTGGGATATTATGCTTTCTCCTCAGGAACGGCATATAGCAACTCAACAGCATTGGGCTTTAATGCTGTCATAACAGCAAGTGGCCAGGTGAGAGTAGGAAATTCTGCCGTTACCAGTATAGGCGGGCAGGTGGGGTGGACAGCGCTATCAGACGGTCGTTTTAAGAAATATGTAACTGAATCAGTGAAGGGTTTGGATTTCATTATGAAATTGCGTCCGGTTACTTACACTTTAGATATGGATAGAATAGCATCGTTTTTAAAAACCCCCGATAGTTTACGATTAAAAGAAAGTGAAGCCGTTAGAGGTAAAATTCTTCAAACGGGGTTTATCGCTCAGGAGGTAGAGAAATCTGCAAAGGATCTAGGATATGATTTCAGTGGTGTAGATGCACCAAAGAATGAAAATGATTTCTATGGTCTTCGCTATGCCGAATTTGTTGTGCCTTTGGTGAAAGCAGTTCAAGAACAGCAGAAACTTATTGAAGAATTGACAAGGAGAATAGAAGAACTAGAGAAGAAATAATTTTTTTATTTGATCAGAAATCCCTGTGGGACTGATGACAAAATAATTCAGCTAATTCATTATAACTTTAATAATTCATAAATGTGGCTAAAGCCAAAAGTACAATGGTCATCCGATAACCCCACTGGGGCTAGTCTAACCCTCTAGAGCTTATGGACTTCAGTCCATTTAATTTTGAATTATGAAATAATCAGGTTATAAGTCTTTAAGAAATATTAAATAATAAAAGGAGCAAAAAATGAAACACTTATTTAACTTAATCAACGTAGTACTTTTAATCGTGTTAATCACGTCTATATCATCGGCGCAGATTCTACGCGTGCTATCATATCAGGGAATACTAACCGACAGCATCGGAAATCCAAAACCCGATGGTTCATATATGATAACATTTAGATTATATGAATTGAATAAAGGGGGTAGTGAAATTTGGAGCGAACAAAAAACACTGCAAGTAAAACGCGGTCTCTTTAGCACAATACTCGGAGATCAGGATCCTTTTGGAGATGATGTGAAATTTGACCGAGCCTACTGGCTCGGTTTACAGGTAGAGAGTGAACCGGAATTGTCGCCTCGCATCCCTCTTACTGCGGTTGGATACAGTTTGAACTCCACAAAATCCGATACAGCAAAATTTGCACACTCTACACCACAGCAAAATCTTGTTGATAGCGCACGGATAGCCGGAACCATTCCCGATAATACAATCACAGCAGACAAAATTCTTGATGGGACGATCCAGCGTGTAGATGTTGCACAGGATTTCACCGCGCCATACAGCGATACCGCTGCCTATGCACGAGTTGCACCCCAATCCGGCTTCGTTGATAGCGCACGCATTGCGGGGAGTGTTCCCGATAACAGTATTACAAATTCTAAACTTTCTAATGGTTCTGTAACGGGTACGAAAATACAATCCGGGCAGGTTGTTAAAAGTTTGAATTCGAAGTACGACAATATTACACTATCAGCCGCAGGTGGAGCTACAATTACTTCAAGCGGTGATACGATTATTATTAATGCCGGAAGCGGCGGTGGTGGAACTGGAATTCAAGGAGTACAAAACACAAACAACACACTCGACATAATCGACCCAAATGGTCCTACTGCCACAATAAACGTGAAGAATGCAGGCATCACCTCCACACAAATTGCAGATGGTTCTGTCACTACAACAGATATACTCAATGGAACAATAACAGCAACAGATATAGCTAATACTCAGGTAGTCAAGTCACTTAACACACTCAAGGATGATGTTACACTTGTTGCAGGCAGTAACATAACAATAACACCAGGTGGAAATAATTTAACAATAGCATCAACATCATCAGGGATAGGTGGAAGTGGAACCTCCAATTATGTTCCTCTTTTTACAGGGACAACCACCTTAGGAAATTCTGTTTTATTACAGACAGGTGGGAACATTGGAATAGGTACTGTAATGCTTCAAGGGAAAAGTTACAATTAATATAAAACAATAATTGGTTAATAGAAATCATAATTTAAGCTGCTTGATTAATGGAGTTCCAATACTGTGCTCTATTTACTTCTGCATTTTTTAATTTTAATTCTCTTTCAATAAGTCTTTCTTCTTTTCTTCCTAAAAGATAATCTTCCGGTGTAAGATAATTAATTGAAGCGTGAAGTCTTTTAGTGTTATAGAAATTAATGTAATCTCTAATATAGATCTTAAAGTCTTCAAAGGTAACCGGGGATTTTATCCTTAAACATTCTTCACCAATAGTCCTATGGTAACGTTCAATTTTACCGTTAGCCTTGGGATTGTTAATTGATGTTTTTACGTGTGTAAATTCAGCGTCTTTAATAAACTGTTTAAATTCTTTTGAAATAAATTGAGAACCATTATCTGTAATAATCCTGGGTTTGGCTAATGGAAATTTTTCTTTTGCCTTTTGCACCGTAAGTTGTACATCGTATTCGTTCATAGTATGTCTTACTTCATGATGAAGTACATAGCGTGAGTAACCGTCAAGAACTGAAATCAGGAATAAAAAAGTTCCGTTAAAATTTAGATATTTTATATCTACATGCCAGTGCTTATGCGAATAATCGGGCTGCTTAAAGCCGCTTCCTTTAAGGTTTCTTTTATCTGTATTCCATTTGTTTAACAGCCCAGCTTTCTTTAAAATACGATAAACAGAGGACGGATGCACTGCTGCTATGTTTAAGTCCAGCATTTTATAGGCAACTCTGCGGTAACCATCTTTAAGAAAATAATCATTTTCAGCATAATGCTCTCTTGCAAAATCTTCGATTGCTTTTATTTCATCCGGCGTAAGCCAATGAGTCTTTGGTATCTTTCCATTATGACGGTTAGCTACTCCGGTTCTTTTTACCCATTTGTAAAATTTAACTCTGCACAATCCGATATAAGGCAGCAATTTTTTAACCGGAATTTCGCTTCTAAATGAAAGGTAATTAATATGCTTAACTACTGAATCTCTTATTTCTGGTTCAACCCACATCTTACTCAATACTCCCCATTCAGCTTTTTTTTTAACTTGAGGTTATCCTCAACTATCTCGCTAATCAAGGAATCTTTGTCCTTAAGTTTTTCTTCCAGACGGTTGATTTTACCTTCGTCTGTTTTACTGCTTTTATTTTTTGAGAATATTTCAAGGGCTCCGGTAAATAGCTCTTTCTTCCAGAGATAAAATAGATTAGGTTGGATATTATACTGTTCGCATATCTTGCCAACTGCAATTTGATTCTCTAAATGTTCTCTTAAAACTTGCACTTTAAACTCTGCTGTGAACTTTCTTTTTGGGTTTTTCATTTTTACTCCTGAAGCCTGCCTGATGCAGGCGGGTTATTTATACATAATTTATTGCTTCAAAAGTAACTTTCCAACTTAAGCATTATA
>JAUXOG010000007.1 GCA_030682385.1 Bacteroidota bacterium | reverse complement strand
TGATTGGAATTTCAGGCGGTGTAGATAGTTCAGTCTGCGCATCTCTCTGCACTTTAGCATTGGGTAAAGATATTATTTTTGGTATTCAGATGCCCGAACGCGACTCATCCCCCGAATCTGCTTCGCTCGCCAACATGCTTGCAAATCATTTAGGAATAAAAATGATTTCCGAAGATATTACTCCAATCCTTGAATCTACGGGATGTTATCGACGACAAATTGAAGCGATTCAGGAATTATTCCCTGAATATGACTCTAGATGGAAATGTAAAATATCAATTCCCTCCATTCTAGATGGTAATCGTTTGAATATTTTTCGTTTAACAGTCGAATCACCCGATGGACAACAAACATCCAAACGGATGGCACTTCAAACTTACTTAAAACTAATAGCTGCAACGAATTGGAAACAGAGGACAAGAAAAGCAATCGAATACTACTACGCCGACAGGTTGAACTATGCAGTCTGCGGAACACCTAATCGCTTGGAATACGATCAAGGTTTTTTTGTTAAAAACGGGGACGGAAGCGCCGACTTCAAACCAATTGCACACCTGTATAAAACTCAAGTCTATGCACTTGCAAAAGCATTAGGACTTCCTGAAGAGATTTATTCTAAACCTCCTACAACTGATACATATTCACTCGCGCAAACCCAAGAAGAATTTTTCTTCTCATTATCATACGATAAATTGGATTTGTGTTTGTATGCTTATAATCATAACATCCCTGCGAACGAAGTCGCTCCGACAATCGGATTAGAGGAAGAACAAGTAGAACGAGTTTACAAAGATATCGAATCAAAACGGAGAGCAACACGTTACTTACACACTCCCCCTTTGTTGATTGAGGCGGTTTCGGAAATTATAAAAGTCTGATATGTGCGGAATAGCTGGAATTATTAATTTAACCGAAAACCATCCACCACCATCGGTAGATTTGCTTAAAAATATAATAGGCACACTTTCGCACCGTGGTCCTGATGAGTTCGGTTATTACAGAGATTTAAACGCCGGATTTGCTCATGCACGTTTATCAATTATTGATTTGACTACAGGACAGCAACCTTTATGCAATGAGGATGAAACTCTTTGGATTACATTTAATGGAGAAATTTATAACTACATCGAATTACGTTCGGAGTTGGAAATATTTGGTCATCGCTTCAAAACAAAATCTGATACTGAAGTTATTATTCATGCATACGAAAATTGGGGAGATGAGTGCTTCAAAAAGTTTAACGGACAATGGGCTGTTGCTATTTGGGATTCCAGACACAAAAAACTCGTCCTCTCGAGAGACCACGTGGGTATCCTTCCACTTTATATCAAAGAAGAAAACAATCGTGTATGGTTTGCCAGCGAAGTTAAAGCAATTTTTGCCGACCCTTCTGTAACCCGCGAAATAAATGCAATAGCTCTCGACCAAATTTTTACCTATTGGGCTCCCATAGCTCCTGAAACAATTTTTTCAGGAATTGAAGAATTAAAACCGGGAACCATTCGGATATATGAGTATGGTAAGAATAAAATTGATAAAAAATTTTGGCAGCCTACCTTTCCGAAAAAGGATAATGTTTCTCGAAGAAGTTATTCTAATATAAATGAAGCGACTCAACAGTTAGAAGAAAAACTTTTGAATGCAACAAAACTTCGGATCATGCGAGCCGATGTGCCGGTAGGAAGTTACCTCTCCGGCGGGTTAGATAGTTCGTTAGTCGCCTGGATGGGTCGAAAAGTTAAGCAAGGTGAATTTCGTACTTTTTCAATCCGTTTCGAAGATGCAGAATTTGATGAAACAAAATTTCAGCACATGTTGGCTGCAACTTTGGAAAGCAAGCATGAAGAAATTGTTGTTACAAAGAAAGATATTGCTGATTATTTCCCGGAAATTATTAAACATACCGAGCGGCCAATTTTAAGGACAGCCCCGGTTCCACTATTTATATTATCAAAACTTGTAAACGACTATGGTTTTAAAGCAGTAATTACCGGCGAGGGGGCTGATGAATTTCTTGCGGGCTACGATCTTTTTCGCGAAGATAAGGTTCGCCGGTTTTTGGCAAATCAACCCACATCAAAAATCCGTCCGCTTCTTTTCGAACGCCTATATCCTTACCTTGCTCTGTCGCCTTCGTATGCCAAGGGTATTTCTGTCGAATTCTGGAAACGTGGTTTCGATAACTTGAATAAATTTGATTTTTCGCATGTTCCACGTTGGACGACCACCGCTAGTTTAAAGAAATTCTTTTCGGAAGAGTTGCAAGGTCAATTACAAACTTTACCAAAACCTGATATTTTAGATGCATTACCAGAGGAGTTTGCTGATTGGGACACTCTAGCACGTGCACAATTTTTAGAAATAATTACTTTGTTTTCAGGTTACATAATATCTTCTCAGGGCGACAGGATGCTGATGTCGCATTCGGTTGAAGGAAGATTTCCATTCCTCGATATTGATGTTATAGAATTTTGCAACAATCTTCCATCTGATTATAAGCTCATTGGCCTTAACGAAAAGTATATTTTGAAGCGGGTAGCAAAAGGAAAAATTCCTGATGGAATTATAGAAAGGAAAAAGCAGCCCTACCGCGCCCCCGATGCAGTCTCTTTTTTAACTAACAGCAGCAATCAGTATGTTGAAGAGATGTTTTCAGAAAACTTACTTAAATCATTCGGGTTGTTTGATGTAAAAACCACGAGGGGACTTTTCAACAAAGTAAGCGAAAAAATTAAAGATGGAAATTATACATCCGTTAGTAACTCGGATAACATGGGCTTTATAGGAATTCTCTCGGCCCAATTGCTAGTTCATAGCTATATAAAAGAAAATCCTTCAATAAGAAATAATAATTTTAAATTTTCAACAATCATCGATAGAGTACAAGGAATATGAATAAAGAAGAAATCGGAAAAACCGTAAGTAATTTTATCAGCAAGAACTTTTTATTTAATCAAGAGAAACAAGTTGATGACACTGTCTCATTGCTTGGCACCGGAATAATTGATTCGATGGGTACCCTTGAGTTGATTTCATTTCTCGAATCGAACTACAACATCCGATTTGATGACGAGGAATTAGTTGCTGAAAATTTTGATTCTATCGAAAAGATAAAAGAATTCCTCAGCACAAAACTTAATCATTCTGCTGCTTGATTTTTATTCTTTGGTGTAGCTTCCCTTGCTAAGTACATTTCCTTAAGTCTTACCCTATCCGGTTTACCGGTAGAAGTTTGGGGTACATTTTCAATTAGCCAGGTGTCCGAAGGTATCATGTAATCCGGCATCTCGGTTTTACAGTAAGCTAAAAGTTTATTACTATTAAAAGTCGAACGGTCGTGTGGCATTACTGCCGCAATAATACTTTGTTCCACTTCATTTTTTGGCACAGCAAAAACTACAACATGAGCCAACATATCCGATGCGAATAAAAATGCTTCAATTTCCTCAGGACTGACCCTTACACTATGACTTTTGATCATCTGGTCTTTTCTTCCGACATAATACAAATAACCCTTCTCATCCATCTTAGCATAATCGCCGGAAAAAACGACGCGCTCTTTATACACACCACCATGTTCGGGAAAATCTAAATATCCAAAACGCTCAGCAGTATTTTTTTCATCCCGCCAATATCCTAAAGCAACACATGCCCCTCGATGGACTACCTCTCCAACCTCACCCGCTTTACATTTTTCTCTGTTTTCATTTAGTAAAAGAATTTCAACATTTGGTATCGCGCGCCCCATTGAAGTTGGTCGAACATCAACTTCGCTTGGCGGGAGGTAAGTTGAACGGAACGCTTCTGTTAATCCGTACATCAGATAAATCTGAACGTGTGGATGGCATTTACGGAATAATCGAGTTAGACTTTCAGGCATTCGTCCCCCCGAATTTGTTATATAGCGCAAACTTGGAAATTGTTTTTTAATAAAAGGTGATCTTTCGTGCGCGAGTTGCTGCCATAATAATGGAACGCCAGCCATACCTGTAATATTTTCGGCTAAAAGCGTTTTACAAATATCTGCCGGGAAAACTGAATTTTGTATAACAAGTGTCCCACCCACTAACACAACCGTCAACAATTGATTCAGCCCATAATCAAAACTGAAGGGCAGCAAGCTTAAGATTATATCGTCATGGCTTAACTTTAAATAATCGGATATAATGTATGCACCCGATATTAAATTTGTGTGACTTAGAATTACGCCTTTCGGCATTCCGGTTGAGCCGGAAGTGTAAATAATTAATGCAACATCTGAACCTATCACTTTTGGAAAATTTGCATTTCCCGGTTCGGCATAACTTTGATCGATTCGGACCATTGCTTCTTTTGTTAATGAGATAGCTTCAAGAGAAGAGAGCATTTTTTCGTTTGAAATGATTAGTGAAGCTCCGGAATGATCGATTATATAATTCACCTGCTGTTTTTTAAGAACATCATTTATGATAACACCGACACATCCATTTAGCCATGTTGCAAATAGCGCTACTACAGCATCAATCGATCGTGGAAGATAAATTGCTACTCGGTCGCCTTTCTTCAAACCTTTGTGAGAAATAAATGAGGCAAACTTATTTACCTTATCCTGTAACTCGGAGTAAGTTACTTTTTCATTGTTTTCAATTAAAACAATTTTGGATGCAAATCCTGTGTCGTATTTATTAATTAAATCGCACGTTGTGTATAGCATACATTATCCTTGATATCCTTTTATAAAAACCATAAATCACCTTCCAAACGGGTATGGTGTGCCTCGTTTGTATGTAAAGCATTAATCAACTCCGGATGCTTGGAATGGGCTAACATCCAATTTCTTCCGGGCATGAAAAGAGAGTATTTGTTACCAAACTCTTTTGTAAATTGTGGATCCAGTCTTCCGCATAATTCAATTGAACCTTTCTTCCAAGCGTTGTAGAAAAGATGATCAAGAATTGTATTGATTGAATCTTTTCGGGCAATTATTTGAAGAACTTCACTTCTACCCTTTGGTTTTAAATTATAAAGATACCAACCGAGAATTTTATTATCGGTATCACGCACTAAGGTCTTTTGAAACACTCCGAATCTCCCTTCCTGTGTAAGTCGGGTAAAAAGCCAGTTCAACGAATCCGCTGTATAGACTGGGAATAATTTTTTATCTTTATCAAAATGATGGAGATTCTGAAGAAATTCGTTTGTGCTCAATTCCTCGCTTATTACATTTGGTAATTTAAAATGTAGCATTTCCGATGGAATCCGATTTACAATTGAATCTAACGTAGTCCATAGTGGATTTATATTTATAAATGAATGCAATATCGATTTTTCTTTTTTAAGAAAAGAAGAAGCAAAACTTAAAGGTCTGAGAACACGCCGCCAATAAATACTATGAGTATAAATTGTTGTACCACCAAACCTGCCCCAAATCGGTTTTGCAAGGTCTATCGCCATATCTGTAATCGAAAGGTCTTGCGGCCCATCTAAAAATTTTTTAAATATTTGTAGGCTCGCCAAAGCAGTCCGATCGACCATTATATGTTGACCGACGGCAACTGTTATGGTTTGCCCATTGAATGAAAAGTGCCGAGGCACAACGCACAAAAATCCGGTTACCCGACCATCGTTTTCTTCATAAACCAGGGAGCTTATATCCGGATGATACCATGGATTTCGAAAACAAACTTCCGCAAACAAGAATTCCTGCTTTTCGCGGGATAGCCCCGAACTGCCGGGGAAAAGTCTGATATTGAGATCAATTACTTGAGGTATATCTTGAATATTAAAAGTTCTGACTTTACCCATTTGATGTATTTTTCTTTATTTATCATCTATATTTACTTGACGTTAATTTAAATAAAGAAGAAGTCAATATCAAGTAGGAAAAGTGCCTGAATTAAAGAGGGAATTTTTCACAAGGATTTAGAAAGGATGGATTTTAGTAGTAACCGCAAGAATTGTTGCAATCATCACAAATAGTATGCACGACAATTTATTTATGTACACTTTTAAAAAATATGAATTGTTAACTTTTGTAAATGGCGATTTCCACACCTGAAATGATTATGCTAACCATTTAAGACTTTCAAATTTTTAAATATTGGTACAAAATTTTTAATGTTAAGGTAATTTGAATGTTTTTCATTAATCTCTGAAGTTACGCAGAATCGACTTTTTGTCATGTTGATCCCGACTAGTCGGGAGAAACATCTAAAAATAGCTCGAAATTGAGGTTTAAGATTCTTCACTTCGTTCAGAATGACTGTTCTGCGTAACTTCAGTTAATCTTTTCTTTATGACCTATTACACACTATAGGTTTTTTTTATTGACATTATGGGCAATTTATGCTATATTTATAAAAAATCTTAACAACAATGAGGAATATTTAAATGAAAAATTTACTTACTATCATATTTTTGTTTATTATCAGCTTAACTATACTTAACCAAGCACATACCCAATCATTACAAAATAACCTATGGGTAACGAATGGTGAGGTAACTGCTACAGCTACCTCGGGCAATACTGTTTACATCGGAGGGAGTTTTACATTAGTTGGACCCGTGACAGGACGTGGAGCAGCCCTCAATGTAAACACATCCAGAGCCGATACTGATTTCCCAAAAGTAGGTGGAGATATTTATACTGTCGTTCCGGACGGCTCTGGAGGATGGTATATTGGCGGCGTCTTTACTTCGGTCGGGGGTATAACTCGAAATCGAATTGCTCATATTTTACCGGATAAGACTTTAAACCTAAACTGGAACCCAAATGCAAATGGCGCTGTAAATGCAATTGTTGTTTCTATCTCAACCGTGTATGTAGCCGGAACTTTTACAAACATCGGTAGTGCAACTAGAAATAGAATAGCCGCACTTGATGCAACTACGGGACTTGCCTCAAACTGGAATCCAAACTCTAACGCCTCAGTAAGTGCTATAGTTATTTCAGGTTCAAACATATATGCAGCTGGTTCGTTTACAAACATCGGAGGCACGCCTAGAAACTATATTGCTCAGGTTGACCTAACAACTGGCATCGCGACAAGTTGGAATCCGAATGCGGATAGCGTCGTCAGTGCTATTGCAATTTCCGGTTCCTCAGTTTATACAGCCGGAAGATTTACAAACATCGGTGGTGAATTTAAAAACTATATAGCCAAACTGGATGCGATAACTGGAAACGCTGCGAGCTGGAACCCTAACGCAAACAATTTTGTGGAGACAATTGCTTTTTCAGATTCTTCCGTTTATGCGGGTGGAAGATTCACAAACATTGGGAATGATGCACGGAACTTTATTGCCGAGCTAGATACAGCGATCGGATATGCTCGGACTTGGAACCCAAATGCGAATGACAGAGTAAGCGCCATTGTTGTTTCAGGTTCAAGATTATATACAGCAGGTTCGTTCACAAACATCGGAGGCGTTGCAAGAAACTATATAGCCGAAGTTGACATAACAACCGGGAATGCTACAAGCTGGAATCCGAATTCAAATAGTAGTGTTTTATCGCTCGCTGTCTCCGGAGCAACTGTGTATGCGGGTGGAACCTTTGTAACAATCGGAAGAATAACAAGAAATAGAATCGCTGCCTTTGATGCAACAACAGGAGCCGTTACCGATTGGAACCCAAATGCAAATGGTATCATTAACGTTTTCATGGTTCATGGCTCAAAAGTTTATGCTGGTGGCGAGTTCACAAATATTGGAGGGCAAGCAAGGAATAGAATTGCTGCATTTGATATCAACACTGGAAATGCAACAAATTGGAACCCGAATGCAAATGGTAATGTTATGGCACTCGCCGTTTTAGACTCGAATATTTATGCGGCGGGATTTTTTAATTACATCGGTGGTGGAGCAGATATCAAAATTGCGGCTCTTGATATTAATACCGGACTTTCAAGAAACTGGAATGTAGATGCACTTGATGATTCCGGTAAAAGTACTGGTGTGGGAGTATTGGCGCTTGCTGTTTCTGGTTCAACTTTATATTTTGGAGGCACATTTGGACGATTGGGGCTTTTTGCCCAAGTTGAGCGAAGAAGAATCGCTGCAATCGATGCATACACAGGTAGTGTAAAAGAGTGGAACCCCGATGCAAACGGGACCGTCCGTGCTATCGCAACTTCAGGTTTTAATGTTTATGCTGGTGGTAATTTTACTAATATCGGTGGTCAGAACAGAAACCGTATTGCCGCACTCAATACAACAAATGGTAATGCCACATTCTGGAATCCAGACGGGGATGGAGAGGTCTATGCAATTACTGCCTCTGGTACAAGTATTTATGTAGGGGGACTTTTTACTTATATAGGTGGAATAGGTAGAAACAATCTTGCCGAACTCGAAGCTTCTACCGGATTTGCTACTATTTGGAATCCAAATTCAAATAGATTGGTAAAATCAATTTCGCTTAATTATATTACTGCAAAAGTTTATACAGGAGGGCTTTTTACATCTATTGGTGGAGAATCCCGATTCTACTTTGCCGGCATCGACAACCCAAACGACCCCTATTTACCAATCACTCTATCTTCATTCACAGCCAATTTATTACAAACTAATGGAACTGTTGAATTAAAGTGGGAAACAATCAGTGAAATTAATAACTATGGTTTCTATGTAGAACGACGCGCTGAGAATGAATCACAGTTTATTGAAATCCCAGAAAGCTTCATCGTAGGACACGGAACGACCCTCGAACCACAACAATATACATATATTGATAGTACTCTAACTCTGCCGGGCATTTACTATTACCGATTGCGGCAGGTTGACAACGACGGATTAACACACTACAGCATCATAGAGATGATAAATGTCTCAACACTATATACTGCTGAGGAAATACCTCTTGAATTTAGCCTGAAACAGAATTATCCAAATCCATTCAATCCAAGTACAACTATTAAATTTTCCCTACCGCACAATTCGAATGTGAGTCTCAAGGTTTACGATCTGCTTGGTAGTGAAATCACTACATTAATTTCGCGGGAATTACCGGCGGGAAATCACATCGTTCGTTGGGATGCAAAAGCGTTTGCAAGCGGACTGTATTTTTACCGTCTTGAAGCCGGCACATTTACTCAAGTAAAGAAACTTATGATACTCAAGTAATTGATCGTCTCCGTGAGACGATGTTCAGCAAGTTCTCTCAATAAGTAGCACCGACTTTGTCGTTGCTACTTATTTGACTTAAATGCGAGGATAAGATTTTATCAGGCCAAAAAGCATTTTTTTTCATTACCATCTTTACAGTTTAGATTTGCATACCGGCATATCGGATACCTTCGTAGGGAATGAAACGTTTTATTTTTTTGTCATACCGTACAATATTGTTAGCAAGCATTCTCCTGCCCTGCCTCAGACGGACTCGACTACATTTTCCTCACATAAGGTCGTCTGAATAAAAATAGTTGGCGCCGATTATTTCTCTTGAAAATATCCATCTATTTACTTAAATTGCATCAAACAAAAAACATCATCAATAACCGTAGGAGAAATTGTTATGGATAGAAGAACATTTATTAAAAGCAGCATTGGCGCTTCAGCGGCAATTGGGTCTTTGCTTAATTTGGGAAAGTATGATAATCTTTTTTCAATCACACCAACCGCTTACGATCTTGTTGCAATTAAAGGAGGTGAGCCCGATTTAATGTTCGATAAAGGAATTGAAGCATTGGGGGGTATCAGAGCATTCGTAAAAAAAGGACAAACTGTGGTTGTAAAGCCGAATATCGGCTGGGACGTACCTCCCGAACGTGCAGCCAATACGAATCCAAAATTAGTCTCCCGAATTGTCAAACATTGTATAGATGCAGGTGCAAAGGATGTTTATGTTGTTGACCACACATGCGACGAATGGCAACGAGCTTATAAAAACAGCGGCATCGAAAAAGCTGTAAAAGACGTTGGTGGAAAAATCGTTCCAGGTAACAGCGAAAGTTATTACCAATCAGTAACAATCGCTGATGGTAAAACTTTAAAAAATACTAAAGAACACGAAATTATTCTCTCCTCAAACGTATTCATAAACGTTCCCATACTTAAAAGCCATAGCGGAACAACTTTAACTATCGCAATGAAAAACTTAATGGGAAATGTTTGGGACAGAAGATACTGGCATCGAACTGATTTGCACCAATGCATAGCTGATTTTGCTACATACCGCAAACCCGACTTAAATATTGTAGATGCCTATTGGGTAATGAAAGCCAACGGTCCACGCGGCGTTTCCATTGAAGATGTAGTAACTATGAAAGCACAATTAATTTCAACCGATATGGTTGCAGTTGATGCAGCAGCCGCTAAACTCTTTGGATTGAATCCGGATGACATCGGATACATCCGATATGCAGCAGAGATGAAGGTTGGAATAAAAGATTTAGATAAACTCAATATCAAACGGATAACTGTGTGAGTCGTTCGAAATTAACTCGTCTCAAAAATATTCGAGTTGTAGTTTCTCTTGTTTTTTTTGTTCTCATCAGTCTGTTATTCTTAGATCCGTGGAATACAATTTCAACGGAATTCACTAACTATGTTGTAGCACTGCAACTGATTCCTGCGCTCCTAAAAATTCTTTTTTATACCGGCGTAACAACCATCGGGTTGATTCTTATTATCCTATTAACGATTGCATTCGGAAGAGTTTATTGTTCTACCATCTGCCCAATAGGGACTCTTCAAGACATTGTTATTTATTTGAAAAGAAAAATTAAACTGCGGGAGAGGTTCCAGTATAAAAAATCGCCTTACATTTATCATTACTTATTATTAATCCTTCTAACGATATTTACAATCGCTGGCAGCACAACGTTATTGAATTTGTTTGAGCCATTCAGTAATTACGGTAGAATTTTAACAAACACCGCCGAACCCCTGATAATTTTAACGAACAACTTTGTTTCAAATATTTTAGGAGACTTTCAACTCTATTTTGTTTATGCTCTCCCTTTACGCAAAATTAGTTTAGATATTCTTGCAATACCCATTTTATTTCTTGCACTCACTGTTTACATGTCGTATTCGCACGGCAGATTATTTTGCAATAGTTTGTGTCCGGCGGGTGCATTATTAGGATTAATTTCCCGTTTTTCAGTTTTTAAAATCGTTATCAATGAAGCCGCCTGCAACGAATGTGGTGCTTGCGAAAAAGTATGCAAAGCTAACTGCATTGAAAGCGAAACTAAACGAATTGATTTCGCTTCGTGTATTGGTTGTTTCAATTGTATAAAATCGTGCCCGACGAGCGGTGTTATTTATGCAGGAATAAAATTAAGAAATGCATCAACTTCGCCGGTTGCTTTCAATTCTTCAAGAAGAAATTTTTTTAAGTATAATATTATTCCCGCCGCAGTAACCTCACTACCGGTTATGTCGGTAAAGGATACAATAGGGAATAAAAGTAGCGGTTTTTATGAAGCCCGAAGGCATCCTATTTCGCCTCCCGGTTCAATCAGCATCGAGCATTTTAAGAGTTTGTGCACTGCTTGCCATTTGTGCGTAACCTCCTGCCCTACGCATGTATTATATCCAACCTTGTTCGATTATGGGATAGATGGAATTCTCCAACCCAAATTGAATTACGATGCGAGCTTTTGTAATTACGATTGCAACATTTGCACTTTAATTTGTCCAAGCGGGGCTATTCTGCCTGTTGATGTTGCATCAAAAAAATTAATACAAATTGGTAGAACGCATTTTGTAAAAGAAGATTGCGTAGTAATTGATAAGAAAAAAGAATGCGCCGCTTGTGCAGAGCACTGCCCGACAAAAGCTGTGAGGATGGTTCCTTATGAAGGAAAATTAAAACTTCCCGAACTCAACAACGACCTTTGTACAGGTTGTGGCGCCTGCGAATATGCCTGCCCGACTACACCGCGAAAAGCCATATATGTACGAAGAAACGAAGTGCACTTACAAGCTATTAAACCTGATGTAAAGAAAAAAGAAGATGTACCTGAAGGGCTAATAGAATTTCCTTTTTAAAAGGCAGTTCGATTTTACTTTCGATCAATGACTCATGTTACGCAAAATAGTTTTCGGAGTTAATAATTCTAACCTCTAAATCCCTGCCTACGGTGGGCAGGCAAAATTCTAAACAAATTCGAATTTGGAATAGCTAAAACTACTGAATAACACCATTTTTCTGAATTTTGTGCATTCGAATTTGGAATTTGTTTCGGATTTCGATATTCGTGCTTAGGATTTTTAAGAACAGATCACCACAGTGCATAACATCAGTCAATCATAAAAATTCACTTCTTCTTTTGAGGTATAAAATCCAACGATACAGAGTTAACACAATGCCTCACATTTTTGGGAGTGAACCCTTCATCTTCGAACACATGACCGAGATGTCCGCCGCATTTAGAGCAAATTATCTCAACTCTCCTACCGTCGGAATCAGGAATTCGTTTCACGGCACCGGCAATTTCATCATCAAAACTGGGCCAACCACAATCAGAATCGAATTTATCTGCCGAGCGGTATAAAGGGGCACCACACTGCCGACAGACATAAGTTCCTTTTTCTTTATGTTTAACATATTTACCGGTGAACGGCATCTCGGTACCTTTATTAATGATAACTCGTTGCTCTTCAGTAGATAAGGTATTGTACTTCATTTTTGTTTGTCCAAAAGTTAAACTATTCAGTAATATTAAGAGGATTATTATAAACATAATTATTTTTTATTTTTTAAAAAAGTATTTCCGGTTTCTTGTAACACCCGGATCATTATTTGAGCACAGGCATCAGAATCAGACGCTGCATCGTGGTGGTTGAGCGAAATATCGAAACGGCGGCAAACATCCGGTAATTTTGTAGGGCGTATTTTCCAGATTTTTCTTGCAAGCCGCATCGTACACTCGAATTCAGTTGCAGGAAGTGGAAGTCCTGAACTTGCACAGCACGCATGCAAAACTCCTTTATCAAATCCAGCGTTATGTGCTACAAAAAAATCAATGTCTTTCATCAGAGGCTCTGCTGTTTTCCAGACATCTCTAAATTTAGGTTTACTCATCACATCTGCCATCGTAATTCCGTGTAAGTAAGTGAACACCATCGTATTACGCGGTGGTTTAATCAGATAAGCTTCACGTGCAACAATCTTTTCGTTCTCAACTCGTACAAGTCCGACAGCACAAGCACTATCCGGTTGATAATCGGCTGTTTCAAAGTCTATAGCGAGGAAGTTCATAGTATTATCCTAACAAATTCTTGGCAATTGTTCGCCCGATATCATATCCACGACGCGCATACTTCCGATTGAAGTTTTCATAATAACTCTTTTGGGATGCTCGCTTACAACTCTACCAATAATTGCGGCATCTTTTCCGTCGGGGTGATTTTTCATAGCCATCAATATTTTTTCTGCATCATCCTTTTCTACAAAAGAAATGAGCTTTCCCTCGTTGGCAACGTAGAGCGGATCGAATCCTAATATTTCGCATGCTGCTCTTACTTCTTCGGAAATCAGAATCGCTAGTTCATCAATCTCGATTCCAACACCGGCTGACGATGCAATTTCATTCAGAGTGCTTGCCACACCCCCGCGTGTTGGGTCGCGCAAAACGTGAATTTTGTTAGAAACTTTTAACATAGCTGATACTAAAAGATTTAATGGAAGGGTATCGCTTTTTATGGCGGTCTCAAATTCCAACCCTTCGCGAGCCGACATTATCGCCATACCGTGTTCCGCTATTTTCCCGCTGATAATTATTACATCGCCTGGCTTGCAATTCTTTGGAGATATTTCAATCCCCGGATATACTTTTCCAATACCCGAAGTGTTGATAAAAATTTTATCACCTTTTCCGCGGTCAACCACTTTCGTGTCGCCCGTGATGATTTTGATACCGGCTCTTTCAGCAGCTTTTTTCATTGAGAGTGTAATACGCCACAAATCTTCCAAAGGGAAGCCCTCTTCTAAAATAAATCCTGCGGAAAGGTAAATAGGTTCGGCGCCGCACATCGCTAAATCGTTAACCGTTCCGTTTACAGCAAGTTCACCTATATCACCCCCGGGGAAAAATATCGGTTGCACGACATAAGAATCGGTTGTAAATGCAAATCTCTCACCCCCAATTTCGAACACTGAGCCATCGTGTTGCATATTTAGTAGCTCGTTATCGAACTGAGATAAAAACATTTTTTCAATTAACTGATGCGACAATGTTCCACCTCCACCGTGTGCCATCATAACTTTGTCGTATTCTGTTATTGGAATCGGACAGGAATAATTGTCGATATTAAATTGTTTGTTTTGTTCCATCTACTTTTTCTATTTATGATAATGAAAATATGCAGCACAGGCACCTTCGGTTGAAACCATTGGTGCACCTAACGGAGATTCCGGTTTACAGAGAGTCCCGAACGCACTGCACTCGGTTGGCTTTTTTAATCCTTGTAAAACTTCGCCTGCAATACAAAGCGGCGATTCTTCTTTAGTAATATATTCTACATTAAATATTTTTTCTGCATCGAAAGATGAATACTTTTCTTTCAACCGATATCCGCTTTGTGGAATTGTTCCGATACCCCGCCATTTCCGATCAACGATATCGAATGTTTCGGTGAGAAGTTTTTTTGCAATCGGATTCCCTTCAAGCCGCACCGAACGTGAATATTGATTTTCAACTTCACACCGACTTTCTTCCAATTGTTGAACAGCCATCAAGATTCCCTGCAAAATATCGACCGGTTCGAACCCGGTTACAACAATTGGTGTATTATATTCTTTTGAGATCGGAATATATTCGGAATAACCCATCACAGTACAGACATGCCCCGCAGCAAGGAATGCCTGAATACGGCTCTCCCTTGAAGATAACAATGCCTCGATTGCCGGAGGCACCAAAACATGAGCACACAAGATTGAGAAATTATTTAATTTACGACGTTGGGCTTCAACAACTGCCATTGCATTCGGGGGTGCTGTCGTTTCGAAACCGACTGAAAAGAAGACAACTTTTTTATCCGGATTAAGTTCAGAAATTTTTAATGCATCTAATGGCGAGTAAACCATACGCACATCACCGCCGTTTGCTTTCACGTTTAACAAATCTGATTTCGAGCCGGGAACTCGCAGCATATCACCGTAGGAAGTAAATATCACATCCTTTAACGAGGCAATGGCGATAGCTTTATCAATCATCTCGAGCGGTGTTACACAGACCGGACAGCCAGGTCCATGAACAAGCGTGATGTTCGTAGGCAGCAACTCTTCAATTCCATATTTCAGAATTGTGTGCGTTTGCCCCCCGCATATTTCCATTATCACCCATGACTTTTTTGATGTACTTTTTATTTTTTGAATCAGTGCCTGCGCAGCTTTGGCATCGCGGTATTCATCTAAGTATTTCATTCCGCACTCGTAGTGTTTTGTTTTTCTTCTTCAATCATCAACGCTTCGATTTCAGAAATCATTTTCAAAGTTTCTTCTGCTTCTTTTTCATCGACGATGTTCAAAGCAAACCCTACATGCACGATAACATAATCACCGATTTTAGCTTCGGGCACCCACTCAAGGCATATTTGTTTCATCACACCGCCGAAACTCACTTTAGCCATCCGTAACGAATCGACTTCTTCAATTGTAATGATTTTTCCGGGAACTGCAAGACACATATTATTATTCCTTTATTTTGTAATTTATTTTATTCCAAGCTATCACAGCTTGCCCAAGCGAAATTCCTCCGTCGTTCGGTGGAACACGTTGGTGCCAATAAGGTATGAAACCTGTATTTTC
>JAUXOG010000087.1 GCA_030682385.1 Bacteroidota bacterium | reverse complement strand
TTGGAAAACCAAAAATTTGTTTTCCCTTTGCTGAATATGCGTTAATTAAATTATTCTTAGTGGAAACTAATACATCCAACATTCCGTCGCCATCAACATCAGCAATGATTGGCGGGTTGATTATTGTATCGCTGACGGTTATCGGGAAGTTGTCGAGTAAAATACCAGCATAGTTATAAGCATAGATTTTTTTACCGGCGGTAACTACAACATCACGACTTCCGTTGTTATCCAAATCGCTAATTGCTATTCCTGAGATTTTATCTTTTAAATTATTTATTGTTCTTTGCTGACTTAAACTAAAATCTGACAAGAATATTGTAGAGCTACCTATGTCTGCAACGGCATAGTACACACTTTGACCGGCTGATCCGTTTGCGGTAATTACGGTCCAATTATCAGATGAATATGGTAATTTAAGCTGTGGTGAATAATTATTTGCTTTTATTGAATCTCGCGTTGTTCCAGTAAGATAAATTGAAGGGTCAATAAGTTTGCCAATTTTAAAATCCGGAACCGCTATAGGTGAAATATAATAACCGCTCAATGATGTAACTTTTTCGTCCCCTACCTTGAAACTGTATTTTGTAGTGTCATAAATAAAGCCGTTCTCACATCCGATAAATATATATACAGAATCACGGGTTTGAATAAATACCGGGGATGTTGTAATATTTGATGGAAATGTTGATGTATTCATGATTTCGATCGACTCATATATACTGTCGTTATTTAAATCGTTGGCTTTAAATGAAAATAAATGATTATCTTTAGCACCGAAAAAATTTGATTTATTATTGGAAGTTATCGGAAAACTACCGCCAACTTCAGAAAATAATCCAATCAGATTTGTTGTGGAACTTCTACCATCCTGTAAAAACACAAATATAGAATCGCCGTTTGATATAAAAATTCTATTATCAATAATTTGCGGGGCTTGGTTGGCTGCTTTTGTACCGATAAACTTCGGATAACCGGGTAACGGTTTTACAGCATCGTCGCCTAAAAATACTTTTGCACTCATCCGCGGCGAACGTTCTGTGAAATCTTTTATAGTAACAAAACTGTTTGCGAAATCGTAACTCATCGAATTCGGATGCGTGTTCTGTGAGAATTTGTTTTTATATACCGGCGCCAAGTTTCCGCTGAACCAAAAATCGAGACTTGTGCCGTCTTCACTCCCTGAACCGGGATTGAGCATTCCGTACGACTGCCCCAAATCCTGAGAACCGTCAGCTTCTTCTAAATCAACGCCGCGCCTTTTCGGATTGGCATTTATGGTATTCGAAGCGTAGTTAGCATCTATCACATTTTCATCGATGTGCCAAATTAAAATCCCACCGTCGAAAAATTTTCCATCTTTTGTAACACCGCCCGGCAAACTCCAATCGAACTCATCAATATCGGTTACAACTCCAAACACATCGCGTTGGTTGAACGCATTATAGCGAGTTGTATCGCGTTGGAAAAATTTTTGAATTTGTTGCCCGTTAAAATTAAAAGTAATTGTAGAACCGTTTCGATGAGCATCGCGATTGCGATTCTCCATTAAAAAATATTCACGTGCATTTATCGGTACACGGTAAATTGTATCGATTGTAGAAAGTCCCACCGCTGGTAAATCACAGATGTTTTCTCCAGGCTGAACATCTACAACGTGTAAGAATCCTAAGTTAAATTTTTTATCGAGGAAATATTTTTCCCAAGCCGAAGGTTCGGGCGGGAACAATCCGCTCCAGCTAAACATCGACTGCCCGTCCATCAAGCCGAAACGCCCGATAGCAGTTCGGCCGGTTTTTGTGTTAAACAGGTCGGGCAAACCTAAATAACTGCCAAAAGTTCCAGCCAGCAAACCGTTGATGCTAAGTTGTAAGAGGGATGTTCCCCCAATCGAGGGCAGCAGGCGGTTTTCTGTTTCAGGAAGGACAAGACTGTTTTTGATGTGGAATTGTCCGCCCTTTACAGGAACACCCTGATAACTACTGCCAAAAATCTGCTGCAAGTTTTTTAAACCGAAATAAATTGAAGGAATATCATACGGCGTGGGGTCGTATCCATAAACACTAGTTAAGTCAACATCTCTGCCAACACCCGCATGGAAAATACAAAACGCATCAAAGTTTTCGAACGATATGTTCGGCGTAGTTGAATCTACTAATCGCCATGTTTCATTAACCAAGTTTCCGACCTCGGAGAAGGTAACGCTGTTTTTAGGCGGGCTGTAATATTGCATTTTTTGTGAAAGATGATAAACACTATCGAGAAGTGTAGGAATTACAATCAAACTACCGTTGGTTACTTTGTGCCAGTAGTTTTTCAGAAATAGTAAGTGACTTTCGAAATAATTTTTATTACGCGGCGGCGAGTCGATTATAGAATCAGGCGCCGAGAGATCGAACTTACCATTGCCCGAAGTACGAGCGTCGGTGTCTTCAACAAAATCTACCATCACCGCGAGGACGCGAATGGTCTCGGCACTCGCAGTCTGCTTAAAGTTTGATCTTTCTAAAAAAGAATCATCCCGTTCGGGAGTTACGGGATGATTCAATTGAAGATTTATTTGTGATAGAGAATTTGCGGTAAAAATTCCGGCTAACAGAAAAGCCGCAAGTAGTTTTATCTTCATAAGAAAAAAGTGTTATTAAATTTCGCCCCAATTAATCATTAACGTGAAGCGTAAAGTTTCAGACAGTGGATGATTTTCTTCCATTGCCGATAAGTAACTGAAATCGAAGCCGTAGATATCGTATCTGATTCCGGCTCCGAAGGTTAAGAATTTTCTGTTTCCAAAGCTTGGGTCTTCATAAAAATAACCAAACCGTATAGCGACAAGTTTTGGGGCACCATACCAATATTCCATACCGGCGCCAATTGTAACTTTGCGTAGTTTGGTTCCATCTGTCCACGACGAATACAATGCTTTGAACGAGTTATCCGAGGTTCCATCCGTATAACGACGGACTAAAATTCGCTGCAGGTCAATGTTTGCCACCATATTGTTGAATTCGGATTTATAGACGTTGAATCCTAAACCCAAACGTATATTTGTTGGAAGTGGATCGGCTTGAGCTTCATCTACATAAACTACTTTAGGTCCCAAATTTGCGAGATTTAAACCGATGTTTAACTCTGATAAAAATTCACCATCCATCATCGGCTGTTTGTACATTGTGGCGATGTCGAAACTTACTGTGTTAGCGATACCTGCTCCTTTTTCTTCTTCAGTTCCGAAGGGCGACAAGGCGCTTCTGATAAATCTTAAATTGACACCAACACCGAGGTTTTCCATAATTTTAGTTGCGTATCCGGCTGTTACGGCAAATTCATAAGCTTTAAATCGCCCGACTTCTTCAGGTCCGCTTGAGAGGGTTTTAATAAACTCACCTAAGTTTAAATAAATAATATTAGCGCCAATTGTTCCGCCAAGTTCCTCATAGTAACCTTTATAACCCAAGTATTCATAAAATAAATCGGACATAGCAAACTGAGGCAGCCAGTTAGCATGCGTTATACTCAACTCCTGACCGGTTTGAAAGGCAAGCCCAGCGGGGTTCCAGAATATTGCCGAGGCATCGTCAGCCATACCTGTTCCTGATTCGCCTAAGCCGCTAGCCCGCGAGTTCGGAGCGATAAGTAAAAACGGCACCGCAGATTCGCCTTGTGAATACGAAGTGTTTGGCAGCAATCCGAATACAACTACAACAACTGCCAATAAATACTTAATTGTTTGTGATTTCATGATGTTTCCTTTAATAATGTAACACATATTAGTAATTAAATTTAAAATCTTTATTTGTGAATAGCAATTTTTCTTTTTATTTCAGAACGCTGAGTTTTCCAATCGACTCACTTGTAAAACGCCCGTCCTGTGTTTTTACAATAACTTTATATAAATAAATTCCGTTCGCTAACTTGTCGCCGTCGCGATCTCTTCCATTCCATTCTATCCTGATAAAATTTTCAGTGATGCCGGATCGTTTAATAGATTCGAGCAGACGGCCGGCTATCGAATAAATTTTGATCTCAACATCAACAGGTACAATTTGATTTTGATGAAATGTGAATAGCGTATTCTCCGAAAATGGATTTGGGTAGTTAAACAAATCGGTAATTGTTAAACCTTGCCCAACCAGAACATCGAAAATAGTTTCACCCGAAGATGCGTTGTTAAAAATATCCCAAGCCCGAATTTTTATTTTGTGCGAACCGGCGGCAAGCTTTCCGAATTTATACTCCACCACACCTTCCTGATAAGTATCAAGGTTGCTTTTGTAAAACGGAGTTAAATCGGTACTTTCGGATTGATCGTTGAGCCATGCTTCAATTCGATGTCCGATTCCTGAACCCGAAGCGTTAATTCCCGACTCGTCCTGCAAGTCAACAATCAACAGCGGCGATTCAGAAACAATGTCGCCCGGTCGGAACGACTTTGAATCAAAAAATATATCTACTTTAGGTCCTTCATTATCGGTAACTGCCGTCGTGTCGGTTCCGATTATTCTAAAGTTTTCAGTATAACCCATACCGTCGGTTTCGTTATTCGAGAAGTAAAGTGTTATTCTTCCGTTGAGCGTATCGTACGAAATATCTTTCGGAATAATAAACTCAGTTTTAAATAAACCATTCGATATCGAACTTTCGCCGCGGAAGATAACTGAACCCGAAGCTGTGTAACTAAAATTTGTCCATTCAGGAACATTTATTTTTTTATTAGCATCGTAAACCACAACTTGTGCTTTGCCGGAAAAGTTTGATGGAAGATTGGTACCGGGTTCCCGAATTGTTCCTTTTAAAGTAATTTTTTGCAGAGCGTTTAAATCAATTCGTTGATTTGCAAATTGGCTGTTGATGGAATCGATGCTGCCCTGAACTTTTGGTAAAGCAAGCCGAACCGACGGGTCGCCTAACAAGAAAAACTTTTCATGATTATCGTCGCGTGGAAGAATTTGTTTTGCTTTGAAAATTCCGTCGCCGAGCCGCGATGGGATGATATTGCCGTATGTATCGAGTTTAAAAGTTTGTTCAAACAACTTGATATTTAATTCTCTGTTCGGATAAGCATATACAGCTCGTGTTGCTGCGAGAACTCCAATCGCCCCGGAATTTGGTTTATTCACCAAAATCTCGCCGCCGCTTTGGTCGCCGACTCCATCGAATTCCGAAAAATTACAAGTCGCCGCAACTAAATAAAAATATCGTCCTTTATTATTTAGCAGTTGAAAATCAGTTTCTCTAACAAATACTTGTTCGTGAGTCCACAAACGGGGATTACCGTGTCCCGAGAAGTTTACTACAAGCGAACCGGTGTTCATTTGAGAAACAATTGCCTGATTAGCGGCTGGTTTTCTTCGCCCGATGGATGTAATAACCGTAGGATATTCGACGATATATATTTTCCTTTTCTCAATTGAGTTCGGAGTTACTGCGGCTACAGCTTCGGCGTGAGTAGTGTGCATAGCTCCATCATCATCGCCAGGTGCGGCAGGTCCATCATCGGCAACGTAAGTAATTCGCATCTTCCATGGGTCTAGTGCCGGGCTGTTTTCATATTCAATAATTTTATCTACTACAACACTTGCTTCTGATGCTGAACGGACAGCTAATCTGCCGATTGCAAAAGCGACGCGTTGTCTGTTATCAAAAATGGCAAAGCGGTCTTCGGTTGCAAATGAATTAATATCGGTATAAGATTCGGGTGTTTCCCAGGGAGGAATCCAATTTGTTCCGGTTGTAGTTATCCGTTTATAGTCGAAATCACCGTCGCCAAATAAAAGAACATACTTCAATGAATTTCCGGGAATAGAATTGTAAGCATATTTCAAGAAATTTCTGATTGCTATCGGCGAAGAAAGTCCGCCGCCGAATTCGTTGTACAATTCTTCTACATCCACCACTAATGTTTGAAGCCGGTCAGCACCAATTTTTTCTCTATGAGTTTTCAATCTATTTGCAGCGGCCTTAAAATCTTTGTGCATAATTATTATAAACGGGATTGAATCGCCCGACGTAACAGCGCTGTGAATGTTTTGATTGTTCATCCGGACGAAATTACCGGGAGTTTTGTAACCGTTTTGTCCGACCGCAAAAAGTTCTTTCGGAGTTCCCAACAATGTTTGGATTTGAAACGAAACAGTGTTTGATGTTATCGAAGGTGATGTGATTATTTTTACATTTGCAAAATCTGATACATCAAAAACTTTTATATCATTCGAGCTAAAACCACCGATTGCATATTTAACTATGGCTGTTGTATCGTGTGTGTGGAAATTAAATATATCGTTTTGGGAATTTAAACTCTGGCGATAAAATATTTCAAACCAATCTAAATAACCGCTGCCGGCAGGGTTATCGCTTGTAAATTTAAGCTTCAATTCGCTTCGTGGGTCGCCGAGGTTGGGCATCAGGGTTCGGTTTAAAGTAGCAAACTTTGCTTGTGGAGAACCGTAGCTACCGATGTATGTCCCTTCTATTGATACGGTTCCTAAATTTTGCTGCCGGTCGGATGCTGTGAAGTACGACCAACTATTGTGAGTTCGGGCTGCCAAACGAATTTTATACGAAACCGGACTTTGTGTGTCTAATCCGGGCAGAGGAACCACATAGGTAATCGAATCATTAACGCTAAACTGCTGTCCTAACCACTCCATTCCTGAGTTTAAAATGTTTACCTTTTCATCTTCACGAAAAGTTTTTCCGAGTACAGAAGCAGGTTGGTAAAAGTTGGTTGCATTAAGCGATTCTGTTTCTAACATTTTTTTGCTCGCCGCCCCATCGAAGGTGAGCCAGTAAACATTTCCTGCCGCAAAACGATTGATGTAGTGCGAAAAAGTTTTTGTCGGTGCATTATATTTCCAGCCGGTTGTTCCTTTGCCGTAAAATAAAATGTAATCATCGGAATCCAATTCATTTGGATTGCCGACATTGTTAACAAATATTGCATTCTCAAGCAAATCGTCCGGAGCTACAACAAGCGGATCAAACGCCGGTTCAAAACCACCATTGTTGTAAATTTTTATTGTGTTCGGATTTGTGTTTGCAGGAACGCCAATTGATATAAGCTGTGAACCTGTCAGCTTGTAAATTCCATCCTCATTAATTGGAAACCGAAACCATGTGCCGTTAGCCAATACGCTGTTAGTTTGTGCTTGCTTCTTGGCGAATGCCGGAGCGAGATACCAATGCTTGCCTGTTTCGTAATTGATTCCAACCCCTTTCAGCAACTCATCTTCGGGCTGAGAAATTCCAGCCAATTCCGATGAACCAAAAATTACTTTTATTTTTAGGCGTGTGTATTTTCGTAATTGTTTTGCGGATGGATTATATTGAAGCGGGTAGATGTGTATGTTTCCTAAAGCTGCACCGCGTGTTGTGCCGATATCAGTCAGCTTCACAATTTCGGAAGGTAAAAAATCTGTCGCGGAGTAAGCTGATAAATCTTTTATAAGTTTTGAAAAATAATTCCCTTGTTCATCTTTGTAAACATTAGGCACGGGCGCCAGAAGGATGTCCGGTATAGTTTCGTAATCTGTTTCCAATATTTCAACAGAGTGATTGGAAAGTCCGGGAAGGCGTAGCGAGATATTTCTGAATTTAAGGAGCGGTTCGCCGGGAGTTGTACTTGAGAGTGTGCCTTCGCCGTCGAAAGTAATACTTGTGAAAGTTTCCGACTCTCCTGCTACAATTGAAATTGGATGAAATTTGGGTGTGAATTCAAATGTAAGTCCTCTTTCATCAGACTGGAGGATGCGGATATTACTTTCTTGCGCAGAAATCGAAAAAGCAAACACGTGAAATGCAGCAAGCGCAATTCCTATTAGAAATTTTATTTTATATTTTCTTTTCATAAAACTAAAAAACCGAATGTTATACCTTCAACATTCGGCTTGATACGATTAAACATATCGTTACTCTGTTAAAGGTTATTGTTTTTAAAAATATATAGAATATGTCGTCTATACGAACACTATAATTTTAAACCTTTAACAATATTACGATATATAAGTCCTTTTTATTTCACAAAATTTCTAAATGAATATAGAAAAAGATTTAAGAATAGTCAAGTAAAAAGTTATATTCCTAATTTTTTCTTTAAAAATGTTCGATTTGATACGAATTTTGACAATTTCAATTAAGGCGATTTAGCTACCGATAAGATGTTGCCATTTTTTCTTCCATTCGCCACCCTCTCTTTTTTTCTTCTTGGGTGAGACTTCGTGCGATTTTTCGGGTAACTTTTCGGGTGATGGTTCGTGTAACTTTGGTCGTTTTGTTTTAGATATATCGCTTGGTTCTTTCAGCGTGATGGTACCGTGATAGTTAAACAGGATTTGCTTGAAGAATTTTTTGTCTTCTTCGGTTGCAACGAGAGATATAGCTTCTCCCTTTTTTCCTGCACGGGCAGTTCGCCCGATCCTGTGTGTATATGAATCGACATCCCTTGGTATATCAAAATTATAAACGTGTGAAATATCCTCGATGTGCAGACCGCGGGAAGCAACGTCGGTTGCAACTAAAACTGTAAATTTCTTTTGTCGGAATTCATTAGTTACGCGGTCGCGTTTTGGCTGCGTCAAATCGCCGTGCAAACATCGTGCTTGTATGCCCGCCGCCGAAAGTTTTTTAGCAATCTTTGTTGTAACGTGTTTTCTGTTGCAAAATACTAAAGCTATATGGGGATCGTTTTTCAACAATGTAACGAGTAAATCCAATTTTTTATCGGCTGTGGTTCGGTAGTATGTTTGACGAAGAAACGAGGGTTGAACTACAGATTCGAACCGGACGTGTTTAGGATTGTGAAGATAGGCTGCGCTCAGTTTCTCGATCTCTTTTGATATCGTAGCACTGAACAACATCGTTTGTCGTTCACCCGGTATCTGCCTTACAATATATTCTATATCGGGTATGAAACCCATGTCGAGCATCCGGTCAGCTTCATCGAATACAAGATACTTTATGGTGTCGAGCTTCAATGCCCGGCGATCTAATAAATCAATCAATCTACCCGGTGTTGCAACTATGATGTTTGCGGTTTTGAGTTTAGAGATTTGTTTATTGATTGCCACGCCTCCGTAAACAGGAATGACGCCAAGATGGTTGCCCGCTGAAAACTTAATGAACTCACCTGCAATTTGCATGCAAAGTTCACGCGTTGGAACAAGTATCAAGGCGCGAAGTCCATCGCGTCGATTTAACTGTTCAATTAGCGGAATAGCAAAACTTAGAGTTTTTCCAGAGCCTGTCTCCGATTGCGCAATAACATCGCGTCCGCTGATGATTGCTGGAATTATTTCTTTTTGAATTGGAGTTGCAATGGTGATCCCATTCTTTTCGAGAAGCGCCACCATCGGTTTGCTTAGAGCAAAAGATTCCGATTTCATAAATGTCCTTTCTTAATTAGAAAAAATGTACTGAAAAATTTTCTCTGCAAATCAACAAAATACATGATAATGCAGAGAGATAAGTCGCGCATCTAACTAAATTCAGGATTGATGCCCGGAATAATCGTATATTGTGTCGTTTGATTATCGGAATCGGCGACCGCCACCACCACCGCCACCACTTCTTCTGTCTCTACCACCGCCACCGCCACCTTTGCGGTTGTCGTCGCGTGGACGGGCTTCGTTTACTTTTAGTGCCCTGTTTTTTAACGACGAGCTATTCAAGCCTTCAATTGCGGCTTGCGCTTGAGACTTATCAGGCATTTCGACAAATGCGAATCCTCTCGATTCACCGCTGAACTTGTCCTTAATTATAGAGGCTGTTGAAACCTGCCCAAAAGCTTCGAAGGCTTTGCGCAAATCATCGTCTGTGGCATCGTTTGATAAATTACCAACGTAAATATTCATTTGTAGCTCCTTTGTAAATTTGATGTAATTGTTCGTTTTTAAACTTGCGAAAGCGATGTGATTATGGCACTGTACAGTTAACCGATAATCATTGAAGCTATTCTCAATCAAAAACCAGTATCAATCTAACAATAATAAATGATAATAACAAGCCACTTATTCTTCTGAAGTAATTACCCACTGATCCAGCAAATTTTCGCCCAATCCTTCTAAGAAGCGGGATGGCTTGGATAAAACCGTTCCGGTATCACGGTCATAGATATTAATAGGATAGGTAATAAACAAATGTTCCTTCGCACGAGTGCAGGCGACATACATCAACCGCCGTTCTTCTTCTAACTCTTCGGGGTCATCTACTGCGCGCGAATTTGGGAAACGCCCGTCGAGGGCGTAAATAATGAAAACCGCTTTCCACTCCAATCCTTTGGCGCTATGGATAGTTGAAAGTGTAAGCAGTTCGTTTTCTTTACCAGGCGAAACAACGTCCGATACACTCTCGTTGGGTGGCTCAAGAGCTAAGTCGGTTAATAGTGATGGTACATCTTTGTAGCGTTCGGCGATAGCGTAAAACATTTCCAAATCTTTTTCGCGCCGTCGCCAGTCGTCGTACACTTTTTTGAATATCGCATTGTAATATGCTTGTATCCGGTCAACTTTTTCGGAAGGAGTTTTCAGGTCGGTTGCAACCTCTTTTAATAAATCGAACAACTCGCGAACTTTATCCGAATATTGATGATACTCAACCCAAAATCTGTCGCTTTGATGATGCAGTATCCCGTCGATAATTTTTTCAGCATTACGCGGACCAATTCCATCTATAAGAAGAAGAATACGATTCCAGGCAACTACATCTTTTGGATTTTCTGTTACACGAAGATAAGCTATTAGATCTTTTATGTGTGCTGTTTCGATAAATTTAAAACCGCCGTATTTCACAAACGGAATGTTCGCTTTGGTCAGCTCGATTTCTAAATCGAAAGATAGATACGAAGAGCGAAACAAGACCGCAATTTCTTCGAGGGGGATTCCCTCTTCACGCAGTTCAAGAATTTTTTGCACAACAAACTTCGATTGAACGTTTTCGTTATCGGCAATTACAAGTTGAGGCATCGAGCCGGACGGTTTCTTCGAGTATAAAACTTTTTTGTATTTATGCCGATTCATTTTGTTGTAACTGTTTTATTGAATAATCCGAATTTACAAATCATGATTTTACCAAACTCTGTTCCTATTGTATGCGTTTCTAACAGTGTGAGTGTTTCAGTTTGCCGATAAGCTACGCACCCGTCTATCTTGTAATCAGCATTGTACAATACTTTGCTGTTTATGTTTCCGGTAATTATGAAAGGCGGCGAGTTAAAATCACTATGAATTTTATTTAATTCCGATACAAAATATTTTTGCTCGTTGCTCGAAAGTTTTTCGGGTATCGCTAAAGACGATACGAGCAAGTTTGCAACCCCTGCATCGATAGTTGCATTCAAAGAAGTGCTAAGTGATTTAAAATTTTTAAACTCGAAATTTTCAAAAACTTGAAACGGATAAATGCTGAATATCGCATTGCCGGTTTGTCTGCCCGAAAAGTTTTGTGTTTCGCCAAATTTGAAATACATTTCAGTCGCCTTTTGTAGTTCGATAATAAAATCGATCCTGTTTTTCAATTCAGGATAGCGTGTAACTGATTGCACTGTAACAACATGCACATCTTCTGTCCTTAATGCTTTTGCTAAATTTTGCACCGATTGTTTGGCTATTTTTGTAGGATAGTTTGAAAGGTCTAAATTCGCTATGTTAATGGTTATTGCCGGTTCGGGCGTTTTTAGTGGCGGGAGTAGTTCAACTCTGTCTTCGACAACGTTCTTTACAGGTTGACAACCTGCAAGTGTCAAAAGCACTAGGATTGTACAAGAGAATACCTTCTGCGCGCTCCAAGCTCTTAGCTCTTTGCTTGTCAAAGTTTTCATTCCTTCGCTCTGTTTAAAATTTCGTTGGCGACATCTAAAATTGCTTGTGTGCTGCGGTAGTTTTCTTCGAGCGTGATAATTTCACACTTCGGAAATGTTTCGGGAAATTCAAGTATGTTCCTGATTGTTGCACCGCGGAATGCATAAATCGATTGTGCATCATCGCCGACTACCAAAATGTTTTCATTACTGTAAGTTCCATCCGGCTTCATCGCAAGAAGTCGGATTATCTCAGCTTGAATCCGGTTTGTATCCTGATACTCGTCCACCATTATGTATTTGTATTTTGTGGATATTAAATTTCTGATGTCTTCTCGCTTTTTGAAAAGCTTAATAAGGTTGACGAGCAAGTCGTCGTAGTCCATCAGGTTGTGCTTCTGTTTGTAAACCTCGTATTTTGAACTTAAGTTTTGTATTTCTTCTTCGATCTCCAAATAGTGCGGATACTCTTTCGCTAAAATATCGTGTATCGGCGTTAGTGTGTTCACCGACTTGCTGTGAATATCGTATAAAGTTTCTTTTCTCGGAAAGCGAATTTCCCGTGTATCTAATCGCAAGCGTGTACGGATTAAATTTATGGTATCTTCAGCATCTCCTTGGTCAAGAATTGTGAAGGATGATTCGTAGTCGATTAGTTGTGCATATTTTCGTAAGATACTGTTTGCAAACGAGTGGAAAGTTCCGCCGGCAACACTTTCGCAGCGAGAATCTAATAGCATTGCAGCGCGGCGAAGCATCTCCTGTGCAGCTTTGCGTGTGAATGTAAGAAGCAAAATATCCTGCGGCTTCACTCCCAACTCGACAAGATATGCAACCCGATATACAATAGTGCGAGTTTTTCCTGTGCCCGCCCCGGCGATTACGAGGTGCGGGCCATTCACCGAGGTTACAGCTTCATATTGCGACTGATTTAAATCGTGTTGGTAATTTATCAGAAACCGCTGCGGTGTTACGAGGTGTAAATTCCCGCCGAAAACTGATTTTCTAAGTTCATATTTTTTCACATTTTGAATATACGCAAGTGAGAGGGGAATGGCAAAAGATATTTATAGGGTGGTTCTAATCCGCCTTTGGCGGACAAAAGAACATCGAGCCGCTTTGTCTCAAATGGTTCTAAACTTCTAAAGCTCTTTACTTCTCGTTTTCACTCTAATATTTTATCACCGTTTCACTCCTTCGCCCACTCGCCGTTTCGGATTCACCCTCCAACTTCCACACCAATCATCCAACTCCATCCCTTGATCGACAAGTTATTCTTATAAAGGCTCTCGTTGAAGTAACCGGATTTGAAAAATATTTCTGTTGACTGGTTAATTTCATAACCAAGTTTAAGGTAAATTCTATTTTCCAAATTCATCGGAGTGTAAAGCAGGTTGTTTTCGGTCAATGTAAGATCTTTTGTTTTGAATTTTCGAGTATAATAATCGGCGAGTAAAAATACCGACCACCGCTCACCAAAGATTTTTCCTGTTACTATACGCAGCCAGTGTTCGAATGAAGGAAACGCCGTCAACTGGGAACCGTGTAGTAAAAACCGATATTCAAAATTGAATATGAAATCTCTTATGTAACTCAGATTAACTTTAGGACCTAATCTCCAGCCCGAATTCTTGTTTTTTTGTAAGATATAATTGGTTCGAGTAAGACCGCCTACAAGAAATTTTTCACCGTAGGCACCATAACCAATTTTTAAGTATGAATTGATGATCTGATTTAGTTTTGTGTCAAAGAAAATTAAATCGAGACTTTGTTCTTCGGCGCTCAAACTATGATATGCATAACCGAGGCTTGCATTAGCCGGTGTATTATTACATATTTTGAACGATGCATCGCTGAGTAATAAAAATGATTCATAGCTTATTTCTAAATTTTTTCCTGAGAAAAGATGTCGTTGAGACGTAATGTTTATTCCGCCCACAAAATTGTCAAAGTCATAACTATACGAGGCAAATGCTTTTAAACGCATAGACCTCAATTGTTCTTTAAGTCCAAACATTTCTGGTCTAACTCTTAAATGAACAGAAGCGTTTTGCTTCTTTCGTTGGTAATTGTATTTAACCTGACCTTCTAATTTTATTTGAACATCCTCTTGCTCGGACAACCCGTCGCCGGAAGAATTATAATACCCAGTCTCTAAACTCGTTTTCCAAGTAACCTGACAATATGAGACATTAGAATAGATTAGAATTAAAAAGAAAGTGAAATAGAGTGTGGGATAAAAATATTTCATCAGCGAACGGATAATTTGTCAGAAAGAATTGAACGGTAATCACTCAACCCCTTTTTTAGTTCTTTTAGTAATTCCAGATAGTCTTTTAAACTTACCTGGTCGTTACTGAATTTTAAAGACTTTTCACCAGTTGTAGGAATATAATGGGACTGACGAAAATTTAACTGGTTGTTTAAAGAAACATAAGATTGTAATTGTGAGCTAAATTCTGAACCTTTTTCGTCGGAATACCTAATACTTGCCTCGGTCGGAGCAGACATTGTCGAGGTTGTTCCGGCAGGCTTAATCCGGTTTTCGAATTCTACCTCATCTAAAAATTTACTCGCCTTAGCGTGCAGAGTTATTATTTGTGTTATTTCGCTGCTAGTTTCGTTCACTTGGTTTAGCAGGGTGTTGACCTCGTTCAATGCGCTAGTTAGATATTCTGTGTAAATGTTCCTTTGAAGAGTATCTTTGGTTTTGTTTAGGTCGATCTCAAGTATTTTTTCCGGAATAAACGAGAGTTGTTTAATTCTGGGCGTAATCAGAAGTCGCTTTTCAATATTAGATAGTATTTGTCTATCAATATCTCTTACGTCGGACATCTTCAGAGTTGTTTGTTTTGAGGCTTTGAGAGAGTCGATAAGTACTGTATAATGATAGTCTAACTTTTGGCTTGTTTCTTCAAGAGTCTTTTCTAACCGAAATATTTTATTCTGCTGCAATTCAACCGATTTGGAAATTGTAACTGATCCAGCCATCAATTTATAAATTTTATCATCATCCGGCTTAGGCTTACTTTTTTCTTCATTAATCAATTCCGCTCTCTCTTCTAAGCTTTGATTTAGGGAATCTAAAATAAGTTTTTCTTTTACAAAATTACTTTTTAGAGTTTCATATCTTTTTTCAAGATCATTGAGAGTTTGGGCATTAATATTCTGTAGAGCAATAATGGATATTAACAATAAAAGCCCGCTGAATCTTGTTATTTTATAAATCATATTTTTCCATTTTGTAATAAAGAACACTTGTAGGTATTCCTAAATATTTAGCCGCTTTGTTTTTTACTCCGTTAGCTTTTTTTAACGCCTGCACGATTAAATTCTTTTCAAGCGACTCCACTGCTTTTTCAAGAGGAAGCTGCTCGTAAGTTGTTGCAATATTCAAGCTCTGATTAAGATGGCTCGCAATCAAACCTGATTCAATTCTATCGCCAACTGTAATAACAACTAATCTTTCAATCAAATTTTCTAACTCACGAATATTGCCGGGCCAACGATAATCGACTAACAATTTCATACCAACAATCTCAATCTGTTTTTCCTTTTGACGATTTATTCCTGCCTGTTTATTTAAAAAATAATCTACAAGAAGCGGTATATCTTCTTTCCTATCCCGCAGCGGCGGAATGTTGATAGGAATAATGCTCAACCTATAGTATAGGTCTTCTCTGAATTTTTCTTCACGAATTAATTTTTGTAAGTCGCGGTTTGTCGCAGCAATAATTCTTACATCGGTTTTTAAAGTCGATTCGCCTCCCACTCTTTCAAATTCACCGTCTTGCAAAACCCTTAACAATTTTACTTGCATTGCTTGGGACACATCGCCAATTTCATCTAAGAATAAGGTTCCTTTGTCGGCTAATTCGAATCTTCCTTTTTTCAGGCGTATTGCACCTGTGAATGCTCCTTTCTCGTGTCCAAACAATTCGCTCTCTAAAAGATTGTCGTTCAAAGCCCCACAGTTTACTTTTATAAAAGGATCCTCGGCACGCTTGCTTCTTCTGTGTATTGCCCTTGCGATTAATTCTTTTCCGGTTCCGCTTTCACCCTGTACTAAAACAGTGCTTTCTGTGTTGGCAACTTGTTCGACCAAAGTAAAAACTTTTTTAATCTGTAAAGAATTTCCTATCATTTCTTCATAACCCGAAAATGCTTCGTCGCTGAGTAAAAGATTCTGCTCGATCAACTCTTGAATTCTTTTTTCGTTCTGTATCTTTTCTACAATTTTCTTAACACGTATCCGCAATTCATCGGGCGAGAATGGCTTGGTAAGAAAATCGGCGGCTCCCAATTGTATCGCTTTCACGGCATCCTCAACCGTTCCATAAGCTGAAATCATTAACACCTCAGTGGCGGGGCACTGTGCTTTAATTTTTTCGAGTATTTGAATTCCATTCATCGGTTCCATCTTCAAATCGATTATAGCAAGCGATACCGGTTTGAATTGAAAATCTTTTAATGCTTGCGGACCGCTTTCATATGCCTGGACTTTGTAACCTTCACGGCGTAAACTTTCTACGATGCCGAGCCGCATTGTTTCATTATCTTCGATAACTATTATTTCTTCGTTCTTCATTTTTTATCAACTCCAAGTATTGTAAATGTACAGCCTCTGTCTTTGTTATTGACAACTTCAATTACCGCATTATTTTCTTTTACGAGTTTTTTACAGATAGATAGTCCAAGTCCGGTACCTTCCTTTTTTGTAGTAAAGAATGGGTCATAAATCAAATCGATATTCTCTTCAGAAACTCCTTGTCCATTATCGGAAACCGAGATCGACCAATTTGTATGATTCGCATTTGAAGTAATTGTTATTAAGCCATCCTCCGATACAGAATTAAGACTATTCGAAACAAGGTTAATTAATATTTGTCGGAGATGTTCCGGGTCGAACCACACCTTTGCTGATTTTAAGTCGTAATCTATTCGAACTTTCTTTTTGTCTAAATCCGGCTTGAACACGTTAGTAATATCAATCATCAAATCGCGCAGGTTAATTAATTCTTGGGTTGCGATTTTGGGTTTGCTGTAATTCAAATAAGCTGTGATTAAAGTTTTTAGCCCGTTTATTTCTTTAAGGATTTTATCTAAATTTTCGGTGGACTTGTTTTCAGTCTTTAAGTCCTCTTTGACTAAATTCGCGAATAATTCGATTCCACCGAGTGGGTTGCGAATTTCGTGGGCAATTTGTGCCAACATATTTTCCCGCTCTTTCTGATTTTCGAATAGGTCGTTCTTCATTTTTTCCATTGCAGTTGAAAGTAACTCTATTTCACCCTTCATGTTTTCCGGAGGTCGGACGTTAAAATTCCCTTTCCCGATTTCGTTGCTAAACTTTATAAGTTTATTAACGGGCTTTATAATTGACTTCGCTATTAACCAGCTAACGATAATCGTAATTAGAGTAGCGATTAATCCAAAGTAGAAAAAGATGTTTGCAAATTCTTCTACCTTCTGTAACTTGTCGGCGCTTTCTTTCACGGCAAGAAAAAAGTTTTCATCGAGGCGATAAAATCCCCACAAATACCAGTTGCCGTCGTCGCCCTTAAAAGGAATCGATGCAAAAGACTGTTTGACCGAAAGTTCCTCAATATCTTTTTTGTTGATGATAAGGTTTGGATTGTTTCTATTTTCAATAACCGTAACATCTGAATGAACAAGAACGATAAAGTTTTTGTCGAAGATAAATATTTCAGAAGGAGTTTTGTTGACGGTATTTCTTCTGAAAATATTTTGGAAATACGCTTGCGTTAGTTTGGTTGGTGAACCGATACTTAATATATCTAAATACGATTCATCAATCTGATTAGAGATAATTTGAGTAGATGTTTTTACGTGAGAAGATATTTCGTCGAGGTAAAGATCGCGTATGAAATTATAGCTCGTAAAAGATATCGCAACTACAAGAATAATTGTAACGACGCTGAATGTGAAAATAATTCTCGTTTTGTAATAAGATTTTTCAAGTATCGTTGATGTTGTATGATAATTCTGGGTTTTCATTTAATCGGTTTTAGGTTTTGTGTTACGATAGAAAGTTCTTCGTCAACAATCTCGAAATAATCAATAAAAACTCTCGATGGATAACCATACCTATGATTATACTCTACATCAAGTTGGTCAGCATTCTTGTTTTGATCGATCAACTCAAACAGCTGGTTAACCGTCCTAAAGCGTCTACCAGCGACTGAGAAAATGGAAGTACTATTATCAATATTTATTACATCCGATACTGTATCGCTTTGCACATAGACGAAGCATTTTCCAAAATATGGTTTGCAAAAACAGTGGACATCTTGTTCGATTATATAATTCGTTAGATTGTAAGCCCTCCATCTTGCACGTGGATCGGAAATATAGCTGTAATCGTTTTCGACTAGATTATTATCTCTGCAACTAACAAATGCAAAGCAGCAAACAAAAAGAATTGACAATCTGCTCATGATTATTTCTCCTATCGTTTAGCAACATGTGAAAAATACGAAAAAGCAACACAAAAAACCATTACAACCTCATCTCGAAACTTAACCACCATTGAGTGACCACTATAATTAATCTCTATCATAAATGGACCATGGTTGTTTGTTGTTTTCGTGATAAATTCGCAACACATATTTGACACTGCCAGTCACAACCGACAATTTTGGTGATTGATTAGGGCGCACGCTTATTTTATGATTATGGAATCTCTGAGAACACTGCCATCAGGCTGATGGATATTTATTGAAAACCAACCTTGATGAGTTGCAACGAATTTGTATTCCTTTCCGTCGAGATAGACCATCACGTCTGGACAAACATTGGCAAGACTTCGTTGACCCCAGACTGTCAAGTCGAGTTGCCACGGTTGCCTCAAGGCTTCAAAGCGAGAAAAAGAATGACATCCATCTGAACCGACTATTCCAAACAATCGAATTGTGACCGTATCCGTGGTCGCAGCAAAAGATGAATGGCTGATGCTATCCACCTTGACGATGAATTGAACTGGTGCCTTATCCGGTTCAATGGGGCATCCGTTTAAGAGAACAACTACAGCAAGTAGAATGAGATGAATAGATTTCATTGATTCCTTAAATTTATTAATAAATATTCATCTTTTCCGTCAAATTTACCTAAGGGTTCTGGACCATCTGTACCGATCCATATTAAATCTTTCAAAAGTATATTTCTACGAATTAATCCTGTGTGAGAGATCCAATCGAAAAATAGGATATCTTTGTCCCACTCACCATTGTCGCCAAAGTCGACCAACCACTGAACTTTATAACAGTCAAAATTTCCGGCATGTGTCTCGATAGATTCCTTACCAATAATTTTCTTGTCAATTCTTAGGAAGTCAATATATCTTCGAAACGTCCATTGTTCTCCAATTCGATATTTTCGTGGTAAAGCTTTCAAAGGAGGATTCTCAAATCGTAAGGAATCAAAATTAGAAGAATGAATCCAATCACCATTTTCGATAAACGAGGTAATTTCTCCGATGTGATTGAAATTTCGTCCCTTAAAAGATATTTTTTGACTATGGGCAACTTTTGGACTTGTGTTGCTGATTCCTTTATATGCGTATAAGTACAATCCATCATCGTGATTGCTTAAGTACGACTCACCGACAAATGTGCTATTCCCATCGTCTAATAACTCTCGAAACACGTATGTTGAAATTGTATCGTGCAAAGTATCTTTTCGGGAGATTGATGAAACTGAACGTTGTAATATTGTCATATCATTGGGTGGAATGATGCTGTCATGCGATGGACGAAAGTTTATGCTTGAAAATAGTCTGACGTATGACCATTCATTTCCAACAGTTAAGGGATATATCATTTCTGTATTAATGGGCTCAACAGGATTTCGTTCTATCGAACAACTCAAAAACTGGATTACAGAAACAAAGCAAATCAAATATTTAATCGTATTTGACATTTTGAATATTTCCTTTCTCTTTACAGGCGAATATAAAATAGTTTAATATAGATTTTATAAAAAACCGCCTCATCCAACACTTTGAAAATACGAATAATCGGCATAAAACACCATTACAACCTCATCTCAAAGCTTAGCCACCATTGAGCTACACGAATCTCGGGTTCATTATTTTCCATAGAGTTAGATAATCAATCATCACAACCTTGTTTATGCAATACATAGCTTTTCAAGAATGATTTGACGGTATAACCTGGTAATCCTGGAAAATCTTTCACAACTAAAATTCGAGCTACTATACCTATCCCAGGAACAATAACCAGCGAATCATGTTCACGCCAGCCTTGTGAGATATAAGCAATATAGTTGTTAAAAGTACCAGCAGGGACTGTGTATGTAGTGTAATATGCGGTTACCATAATAGTGTTTCCGATGCAACCTTCTATGCGTACAAACTCAACAGTACTATCGCTTGGTGGTATGAACAATAATCCGATCTGTTCTGAACCACCTTTAGGAGTCGAGGTATTAAAGAGGGTATCGTTACGAACACCGAATTTGTTATAACAATTCACCATTGCAAAACTATTATTTTCTAATTTCCACCATGTATAACCTTGATTGTTATAAACTCCAGTAACCGAGACAGTATCAAAATGTGTTTGATTAGAATCAGTGTAAATCCACGTATTACCCACAGCAGATGGAATGAGATAAGACTTTTGGAAATTTTGATCAACGACGCTTGTTACCTTTTCGCACGAAAATTGAAAAAGCATCGTTGATAAAACTACTGCCAATGTTGTTAAGCTTATATTCATGGGGCATCTAATCCTTTCGCTGCAAATGCTAGCTAACATTTTAAAAATACGAAAAAGCGGCACAAAATACCATTACAACCTCATTTCAAAACTCAACCACTATTGAGCAACCACAATAATTTTTTCTATAATAAATGGAGCTAAGTTGTTTGCCATGTTATGTGCCGTTGCCATTATGGTATTCTAGAAAACACTTGGTCAGCACAGTCGAGACATAAACCAATTAACTGAAGGGTGTCCCGATGTTGCCAGTTGATAACCCATTGATTACCATCTGAGAACCACGCCTCATTTATACTTAGCACATCTCCACTATCAGGAGAAGTAAAGAAGTTGAGTTCCCTTTTGATGGAATACTTTCCTTGGTAGATGATAGAGTCATTCACCCACGCTGCGAAAGTACTATCCTGAGCAAACTGATAGCGTTTCGTGAAGCCAGTAGTTCCGGGAGTTATTATCGGAATGTCGCCTTCTCTTGGTACAGTCTTGACCCAATCCCACTTTCCGAAAATTCCTTCAGCGGGCGCGATTGGTTCCACAGGGTTTGACTTATTGGCACAGCCAAAAAAGATCGACAACAGAAGTAAAATGTTGATACTTATTATTGTTCTCATTTTAGAATCTCCGTAGGCAATGGCACATAACATTTTAAAAATACGAAAAAGCAACATAAAACACCATTACAACCTCATCTCAAAACTTAACCACCATTGAGCTACACGAATCTCGGGTTCGATTTCCGGGTCTAACAGCAGCTTAACTTTAAATGCATCTGAAATTTTTACATCTAAACTGCCTATAAGGTCGAAGTAACTTTCGGTAAACTTTTTAGTCGGCTGCCGATACCGTTCGCCGAAATTTGTTTCGGTCTTGGTTATTCCGTTTTCGACCCGCTCACGTTTGTTGAAGTAAGCTATGGTTTGGTCGTCTATTTCAGAACCGGTTAGTATTCTGTTTACACCTAACATCAGTCCAAAATTTTCGGACAAAGTAAAATTAAATATAACCGGAATTTGCAGCGACCAAATACGTGAATTATAATTCCACTCAAGAGTTTTGTCTTCCAACAATTTTAAGGAGTATGAATAAGGAGTCCAATTTGAACTCGTCCCATTGTAACTTGAAGTTCTCAACGCTAAAACCGGCTCACTTGAAAAATAATCTGTTTTCATACTGTTGTAATATAATCCGATTGTAACAGCGGTCGATGAAGTCAATTTTGATTTGAAACTGATGAGTGC
>JAUXOG010000002.1 GCA_030682385.1 Bacteroidota bacterium | reverse complement strand
GTAAGGACGGAATAAAAATTCGCCACGACAATACTATATCATATTTCCAAGAAATATTTAATCTAATGAGAAAAATTGATCTTGGAGAAAATAAAATAATCGTCTTAATCGATGAGTTCGCCCAAGCAGTAGAAAATATTCTTCAAGACGAAGGGGAAGGAGCCTCAATTCATTTTTTGCAATCAAATCGAGAGATTCGTCTAGAACCAATTATCTCTACAAAATTGCAATTTGTCTATGCAGGCTCAATCGGTCTAGAAAATATCGTCAACAAGATTAATGCAATAAATACGATTGATGATTTAGCTCCAATTAAGGTACCACCTTTGAGTGAAACAGAAGCGGAAAATTTTTCGAATAAAATCATTGGCCCGAGTATCACATTCGACAATGAGGCTTTTAACTATTTGCTTAATAAAATTAAATGGTGGATCCCTTATAGTTTTCAGATAATACTAGATGAAGCTAAGAAAAATCTTTTGGAAGAAAATAAGGAATTAATTACAAAAGAGACTATAGATAAATCTATATCAGAAGTATTGGAACAGAGAATATATTTTGAGCTATGGTTTACCAGATTAAGAAAAGCATATAAGGGTGAGGAATTCTCTTTTATAAAAGAACTATTAAACATAACCTCAGAAAAACATAGAATCACGTCTTCTGAAATTTATAATTTAGCTGTAAAATTTAAATTGGATAGCACTTACAACAATCTTGTTAATACGCTTAAGTATGATGGTTACATCAACAACAACAATGATCCTAAAATCTATCGTTTTAATTCACCTTTATTAAGAGAATGGTGGTACCGAAATGTCGCAAACTAAATTTAAAATTCCATCGATTTATAACCCGGCAACTCAAACTGCTGAAGAAATTATCTCAAACTTTGTGGTGAGACTGAAAGAGTTTGACGAACTATTCGAAACGATCAAAACTGATCAAATGATTAACCCGCCCCAGCACTACATTATTCAGGGGCAAAGAGGTTACGGAAAAACGACTCTCCTCCTCAGAATAAACATCGAAATCAAAAATGATAGAGCGCTTAACTCATGGTTAATTCCCGTGATGTTCGATGAAGAACAATATAGCGTTCATACACTGGCAAAGCTTTGGGAAGAAGTAATTGAAATACTCGAAGATCAGGACGAGTCATTTTCGGGACTTTCTGACAAGATCGACCCTCTATACGCCACAAATTCACCTGAAGAAGGAATTTTCTCTTTATTAATAAACGCTCTTAAAGAGCGTAATAAAAAAATTGTTCTTTTGCTTGATAACTTTGGTGAAATGATAGAAAAATTCTCTAAAAAAGAAAATCAACGCTTGAGAGAAGTACTCATAACTTGCAATTATATTAGATTGATTGGCTCATCTTCAACTATGCTGGAATTTTATTACAATTACAAAGAGCCACTCTTCGATTTCTTTAAATTAATTACGTTAGATGAACTTGACCGGGAAGAAACAATTTCGCTACTGAATAAATTGGGGGATACTTACAAGGTAGATGAAATTAGTAAAATTATTAAGGAACAACCAGAAAGGATTGATGCATTAAGGCGATTAACGGGTGGCGTTCCGAGAACTATCGTTATTCTATTTTGCATATTCGTAGACGATATCGACGGGAACTCTTTCAGAGATTTAGAAGCAGTGTTGGATAGTGTTACACCGCTGTACAAAGACAGGCTGGATAACCTTTCAACACAACAACAATTAATTATCGATGCAATCGCACAGAATTGGGATGCAATAAGTACCAAAGAAATCTCAAAAAAAGTGAGAATGTCCAGCAAAGCTGTTTCCTCACAATTAAATCAACTTGAAAAAAATCAACTGATAAAAAAGATTCCAACCTCTACAAAGAACTTTCTTTACCAAATCAATGAGCGTTTTTTCAATATCTATTATTTAATGAGATTAGGTAAACGCAAGAATAGAAATAAAGTATTATGGCTTGTAAAATTTTTTGAGATTTGCTGCGGAGAAAAAGAGCTTGTTGAAAAAGCACAAAACTATATTAAAGCTCTCAGGGAAAACCGACTTTATGAAAGACATGCGTTCTATGTTTCTCAAGCCCTTGCAAAAACACCGATCCCGATCGACATACAAGATACTCTTCTTAAAGAGACAAGAAAATATTTATCCTCCTCAAAAAGCGAGTACATAAAAGAACTCGATAAATCTCATCTTGAAGTTTTTCAAGAGGCAATCGAAGATATTAAGAGTTCACAGTATGATATAGCGAGTAAAAAACTCCTCAGCGACGGTATCCCTCAACAAATGATCGGTCTGATAATAGGTGATGTTCTTAGATTAATGAGTGATTTTGAAAAAGCAGAAAAATTCTATCTCGAAGCTGTTAATATTGGTGATACTGATGCGATGAATAACTTAGCTGTACTGTATGAGACAGAATTCAAAGACTTTAAGAAAGCAGAGCAGTATTACCTGATGGCTGTCGAGAAAGGTGAAGCTAATGCGATGAATAACTTAGCTTTGCTGTATAAGACAGAATTCAAAGACTTTAAGAAAGCAGAGCAGTATTACCTGATGGCTGTCGAGAAAGGTGAAGCTGGTGCGATGAATAACTTAGCATGGCTATACTATGAGCAAAAGAAAAATAAAAAAGAAGCACTGATATTGCAAAGAGAAGCAATTGCAAAAATAAAAGATGATTATTCCGCTCATACTTATGTCATGATCCTACTATGGAATGATGAAATCGAAGAGGCGATAGAAGTCTATAAAAATAACTTCGATAATGAGAAAATGCAGAAGGATGTAAATGAATTAATTAGCTCTATTTTACTAATGTTTATAGCAAAGAAACAACATCATTTTGTGTATAATTTTTTCAGTGAGAACAAATTTGACGTCAGGGATAAATACAAACCAATTTACTATGCGCTCCTCTTTCTCATGGGGGAAGAATACTCCGACGAATACAAAAAAATGGGTGGTGAGCTAAGAGAGACCGTCGAGGAAATAATTAAAAAAATTGAAAAACTCTCTATTGATTATGCTTGATAAAAATTACTTTTTAATTACGTGTTTACATCCGTTTTAATAGTTTTTGTTCTTAGCAGTATTATTAACGACTTCAGTTTGAATAAATATGCCAATATGTATTTCAATTATCTGTAAAGTAGTCTCACGCAAAGTCGCCAAGAGCGCAAAGTAACGTCCTCGTGATTTGCGGCTCTGCGAGATTTAAGATATTCTTGTTAAAATCCTTACAAATCCCTATATTTGAAATGTGTTTAGACCGCAATACAAATACAAACGCACTTTCATCGGTTCACTACCTTCGGGTGTCGATCTGTATGATGTACTTACAAAAATAGTAACAGAAGAAGATATTCGTACCGGCAACATTAAAGCCATCGGTGCTGTTACGAGTGCCATTATCGGATTTTTTGATCAAAATAAAAAAGAATACTTGAATATTGAAATCAAAGGTGGGTTTGAAATTTTAAGCTGCATCGGGAATGTGAGCGTTCGCGACTGCAAACCATTCGTACATGCACATATTACACTCAGCGACAAAGACGGAAAAGTTTTTGGCGGACATCTGATGCCCGGTACAAAAGTTTTTGCCTGCGAAGTTTTTATTGATGAATTTACAGGCGAAGATTTAGTACGCGAAAGGGATGAAGAAACAGATTTATTCTTATGGAAAAATAAAAATCTCATTTAATGAAATTATTATTGATAGTAATATTGTCTTTTTTCCTGATACCAAAATCCACATCTCTTGGTCAAGAAATTAATGTAGAGAATGCAATCAACGTTTCTGACCCGGTTCAAAATCGGCTCTTCTGGATGTCAACAGGTAACACAATTCCCGAGGGAAAATTTTGGGGAAGTATGTACACTTTTTTTCTAATCCAAGGTGGTTACGCAATCACCGATTATTTTCATTTAAACCTCACAACCAACTTGCCGATTTGGGGTTCCTCTTTTTTAGGAACCGGTGCAAAATTTCAAATCTACAAAGGCGACGATTTTGTTAGGGGTGTTGCTATTGGTGCCGATTGGTTCATCGCGAATAAATTATTTTCATCAGGTTATATGGGTGAAAATTTTTATGGAAATCTTTCATTAAGTTTAGGAACTGATTATACAAAACTTCATTTTAACATTACACAATTTTTTCAGAAAGAAACCGAATACAGTCGTTCACACAGTTGGGCACAAGTTGGATTTGAAACAATTATTTCGAGCAAAGACAAAGGGGGCGTAAAATTCATAGCTGAAGGAATGGTACCACAAACTTATGATGAAAGATTCGAGTTATCATTATTTTTAATTGGTGTAAGAGCTTATAGAAGTAATTTTGTTTCAGAATTAGCATTTGTTTTCACACGATTTAGTTTTTTTAGAGAGAGAGACAAGTTCGAGATTATTAAATTTCCATACATAGGATTAACATATTCATTTTAAAGGAATTATATGTCATCATACAAAGATTTAGCATCAATACAGGAAGTTCGCGATTTATTAGCTCAAGCCAATGAAGCTGTTCAGGAGTTCCGCGCTTACAATCAGGAACGCGTCGATAAGATTGTGAAAGCAATGGCAGATGCCGGTTACGAAGCGGCTGAACGACTCGGGAAAATGGCTTACGAGGAGACCGGTTTCGGAAAACCGGAAGACAAAAAAAAGAAAAATGAATTCGCTACAAGGCGAGTTTGGGAATCTATTAAAGATTTAAGAACGGCGGGTGTCATCCATGAAGACCGCGAGAAGAAGATTATCGAAATCGGTGAACCTATGGGCGTTGTTGCCGCTTTAATTCCATCCACGAATCCGACCTCAACAATGATGTTCAAGACAATTATTTCTTTAAAAGGAAGAAACGCAATAGTTGCAAGCCCACACCCGAAAGCAATTTACTCAACGTTGGAAGCAACGAGGTTGATGCGTGAAGCTGCTGAATCTGCGGGCGCACCTAAAGGCGTGATTCACTGTATGACACAGCCAACACTTGAAGGCACAAATGAATTGATGCGAAATAAATTAACCGGAGTTATCCTCGCAACCGGCAGCGGAGCAATGGTAAAAGCTGCTTACAGTTCAGGCAAACCTGCTTACGGCGTGGGACCGGGAAATGTTCCTGCGTTCATTGAAAGAACTGCAAATGTACAGAAAGCAGTCGCTGATATTTTGTCGGGAAAACAATTCGATAACGGTGTGCTTTGCTCGACTGAATCCTCGCTCATTTGCGACTCACCGATAAAAGAACAGGTTGTTGCCGAATGCAAACGTCTCGGTGGGTACTTTGTAGAAGGCGAAGATAAAGAAAAACTTTCGCGCCTGATGTTTGATAACGAAGGACACTTGAACGCAGCTATGGTGGGAAAGTCTGCTCTGTTTATTGCTGAAAAAGCGGGTATCCAAGTTCCATCCGACACTAAAGTGTTGATAGCAGAATTAAACGCAGTAGGCAAGAACGTTCCGCTTTCCCGCGAGAAACTATCGCCCGTTCTCTCGTTCTACACAGAACTTAACTGGCGCGACGCGTGCCACCGCTGCATCGAACTTCTTGAATTCGGAGGGTTGGGACATACTATGGTTATTCACTCATCCGATGAAGATATTATTATGAAATTCGCACTCGAGAAACCTGCTTCAAGAATTTTGGTAAATACACAGTCGGCATTCGGCGCAGTTGGCGGGACAAACGAGCTTCTGCCATCCCTTACACTCGGTCCCGGAACAATCGGTGGTTCGATTATATCTGAAAACGTTTCGGCAAAACATCTTATCAACATCAAGCGACTTGTATTTGAAACAAGGCCTATAAATCCTTCACAAACAGGCGAGCAGAAATTTGTTATACCGCAAGCTGCTAAACAAACCGCAGAAATTAAGTCGGCGGAATCCTGGATAGAAAAAATTGAGCAGCATTTGCGTGAAGGAGCAGGGAATATTCCAGTTTGGAAAAAAGGTTCAGCTCAACCGGTAAAAGAAACAGAAAGAATTACTTCACCTAGGAGCGGAAATGTTTTAGGAAGTGGCATTTCCGAAGAAGAAGTTGATAAAATAATTCGCGAGTTTCAGAGAAAATAGAACACGGATGACACGGATTGAACGGATTAACACAGATTCTAAAAATCACAAATAACAAAAACCAAATCTCAAATAATATCGAATACTCAAAATTCAATTCTTTGAAAAAGTATACAATATATTTATTGAAATTTTGTATTGGTTTTTTATTTGATATTTCAAGTAAAAATTAGTGCGATGTTAAACTCCCTCAAAAGACTTCCCCGCTCATTCTATCTTCGTCCAACGATAACAGTTGCAAAAGATTTGCTCGGTAAATACCTAATTCGAAAATACAAGGGGAAGCTGCTTGTTGGTAAAATTGTTGAGACAGAAGCTTATCTACAAAACGATAATGCGAGTCATTCATTTCGTGGAAAAACAAAGCGGAACGAAGTAATGTTTTGTGAAGGCGGGCATCTGTATGTTTACTTCACTTACGGAATGCACTTTTGCTGTAACGTTGTAACAGAGGAGGAAGGCAAAGGATGCGCTGTTTTGATACGTGCTGTTGAACCTGTTGAAAATATTGAATTAATGAAAACTCACAGAAAAATTGATACATCAAAAAATATTTACAATCTCACAAACGGTCCGGCAAAACTTTGTCAGGCATTTGGGCTTGGAAGGAATGAAAACGGAACTGACTTGTGTGGAGAACAAATCTGGTTTGGTGAAATAAATATTTCTAAAATCCCAAACCTGCCCGCCCATTCCCGTTCCGAAGGTGTGGGGCAGGCGGGTCTAAAATCTAAAATTAGTTCGAGCTCAAGAATTGGGATCACCAACGGTTCAGAGCATCAGTGGAGGTTTTATATCAAAGAGAACAGATGGGTTTCGAGAAAATAATTTATAGGTAAGCGATGAAAAAAATCATATTAATTTCTTTTTTATTCCTCATCTCTTTTCATAATTTGTATGCACAAGGATCAGCCGGTTCAAGCGGCGATTTTGAGCCTCGCTTTATTGTGGATATGCCAACGGCTGGCATAATCGGTCATCTGCAATATTCAGCAGATGTAGATTTTTATCAGAATGGCGGCGCATTATTTGGAGTCTCATTCGGTTTACTAAATACTTTCAACGTCGGGTTGTCTTACGGTGGAACTCATCTCATCGGTTCTTCGAAACCGGAATGGAATAAATTCCCGGGTATGAGCATCAAAGCTCGTCCCTTCGATGAAACTCAGATTCTTCCGGCAATTGCGTTAGGGTTCGATTCTCAGGGGAAAGAAGTTTACCTCGACTCATTAGACCGTTACACTATAAAATCACCGGGTATTTTTCTGGTCTTTAGTAAAAACTTTTCAGCAGCAGGATTTTTGAGTATTCATAGTGGTATCAATTATTCGCTCGAACGTGCCGATGGAGATAAAGATTTGAATTTATTTTTCGGTGCCGAAAAAACTTTAGGTACTTTTCTATCCATCATCGCCGAATATAATTTGGCGATAAACGACAGCGATCCGAAAGCATTAGGAAAAGGAAACGGATACCTGAATTTAGCAGCAAGGGCATCTATTGGCAGTGGATTCACCATAGGTGTTAATTTTAAAGATTTCATCAAAAACCAACAAAATATTAATATCGCTAATCGAACAGTCTCTATTGAATACATCGGTCGCCTTTAGTGTATCCAATTAAACACAAAATTAATCGAATTGTATAAATATTGAAACAGATCTAAGATATAGGTTGACAATCTACCCTTTTTTAATTAGATTGAGCATAGATTCAACCCAAATTAATGAATTTTCCTGGCATTTGTGTTGTTGTCATTGTAGAAAGTAAATAATCAATGGAGTTTATATGAAAATAAAAATGTTAATTGCGGCTTTTAGTATCATCGTCCTGCTTCCCGGTTGCTATACACGATTTGAAACTGTGAAGCAAGAACGCCAAGTAGTAAATGAAGATTACTCTTATGCTGAAAACGATAGATATGATTCGGAATATTACAGCGATACACTGTATTCGAAAGCGGGCGGACCTATAATCAATAATTATTATTTTGACGGTGGAAATTGGTATCCTCGTCACCGTTGGTCCTATTCCTACTACTACCCATCATATTATTGGCCCTCGATAGCATTCGGTTATGTGTATAACGATCCATGGTTCTACGATAGATATTGGCATTATGATCCGTGGAGTTCATGGTGCTGGACTCCTTATGTCTATTATCCACATCCTTATTATTCCCCGTCATATTACTATCCCTCGTATTATGGGGGAACACCTTGGTATTATGTGAGCGATAAGGGAGATGTTGTGAGAACCAAAAGAGATTTTGGTGAAAACCGTGGTAGCATCGATAGAGGTGCACAAACTTTAGAAAATCGTCCGGATAGATTTGACGGCGGCAGGAGCGGTTTTGATTTGCCAACAGGAGTTGGTGTAACAGGAACCGGCGGGCGCTCACAAACAGGAAGTGGTGATCAGGTTCGCGGAAAATCAAGAAGTGGAGACGATACAAGATCGGTGAGTCCACGTTCGCCAGATAGGTCAGGAACCGGAAGAGGTGAAAGCAGCGGAAGCCGTCCCGACTCGCGGCGTGAACGTTATGACCAACCGGGCAGAGATCGACAAAGCACACCACCATCACGTGATGAAGGTAAAAGAAATGACCGCGGCAGCAGTCGGGAGGAAACTCGTACATATACTCCACCACCGCCACCTCCGTCGGCTCCACCATCATCACCGCCACCGTCGTCGCCTCCGCCAAGAGGAAACGATTCGCGTGGTGGAAGTAACGACAGTAACCAAGGTTCACGCGGCGGCAATACACGCGGCGGTCGATAATTCGTTCTCATAAAATTTTTAAGGAAATAATAATGAAGAAGAATATATTTTCAACTGTAATAATAGTCCTCTTAACTTTTTCTGTTACAAGTTTCGCACAATTTCCAGAAGATGCGTTACGATATTCAACATTAGGAACCGGTGTTGGCGCCAGGTCGCTCGGTTTGGGTATGGCTTACACGGGCATATCAAACGATTACACAGCTTTGTTCTGGAATCCTGCCGGATTAGGTCAATTAGATATGTCCGAATTTTCTTTCGGCTTATCTCACCTTTCATCAAAAGATAATAGCAGTTTGTATGGAAGCGAGAAATCTTTTTCTACAAGCAGCACGAAGCTAAATAATTTCGGTGTGGCATATCCTTTCCCAACAACTCGCGGAAGTATGGTCTTTGCTGCTGGTTATCATCGCATAAATGATTTTGCTGGAGCCCTTTCATTCAGCGGTTTTAATCCTGTAAGTTCAATTATCCAAAATTACGCCCGGGATGGTGTTTCTACAACTAAAAGTCCAAAAGGTAACTTAGCTTGGGAATTATATTTAGCAAATGTAGATTCTTTAAGTCCAAACTATTTTGTTTTTGATAGCCCTATCCGAGACAGCGTTACCCAAAGCGGTAAAACTTTAGAAAGCGGTGGTATGAACAATTGGAGTATGGGCGGTGCTATGGAAGCAGCAAAAAATTTATACGTAGGTATGAGTTTAAATATCAACACCGGCTCATATTCCTGGCAGCGAAGTTACTCCGAACAAGATTTGAATAACATTTATCGTACGCTTCCTTTCGATTTTAGATCTTTGTTCATTGACCAAACAATTACTGCAACTGTTAATGGATTCTCAGCCAAATTCGGTATGCTATATCGAATGTCGGATTGGATAAGGATTGGTTTGAGTTTTAAAACTCCATCTTGGTTGACAATTGAAGAAACATTTACTTCACAAGGCGAAAGTTTCTTCGATAATGGCGATAACTTCAAATATCCATACGATGCACCATCGAAGTTTAAAACAAAATACGATGTAGTCTCACCCTTCGTTTTTAACGGTGGGGTATCTTATATCATTCAAGATTTGATGCTGGCTGCTGACCTTGAATACACAGATTGGACACAAATGGAATTTCGTAATGCACCTGAAGATTTAATCAGTTACAACACAGATATCAAAGAAATGTTCCAACCTACAGTGAATTTACGTGGCGGTGCAGAATATGAATTGCCTGCTATGGGAATGCGGTTGCGCGGAGGTTTTGCTTATCTTCCCTCGCCATACAAAGACGATCCGTCATCGTTTGCACGTAAGTATGTAACAGCGGGTGTCGGTTTCGTTGTTCAAGATATTATTGCTTTCGACTTGGGTTATGCTTACGGTTTTTGGGATTCGTTCCGCGTGAATTACGATAAAACTTCACGCGTTGATGAAAAGATTATAACTCACAATGTTGTTGCAACGGTTACATATCGTTTTTAGAGAATAAAATAATTTTCTTTTACAGAAGCCGATCCCACAAAGGTAGGCTTTTTTTATTAAATGATGTTACGCAAAAAGGTAGTTCCGTAGGAACGAAATGTTTATAGAGGGAAGTATATCCCCACGATTCAAGTTCCGTAGGAACGACACATAATTCACATTTCGCCCCGCTGGGGCTTGTGTTTTGGTAAGAATTTTTTCTATTACTATAAGCATTACATCCCTACGGGATTAAATAAAACGGATTATTTTGAATTGATAATTCATTGTTTTAAATTCCAAACGTTATGTCAGAAACTATTTTCACCGAAAGCCAAAAAAAAGCTCACGCCATTACAAGGCATTTATCGGTTACAGCAAATGCCGGTTCGGGTAAAACTACAGTCCTCGTGAGCCGTTTTATTGATATTCTATTAAACACCGATACGAAGATTGATGAGATTGTAGCTATAACTTTTACCGAAAAAGCCGCAAGCGAACTGAAGAAAAAAATCGCCGATACACTTAACGGATTTTTACAATCTGAAAAGTCGTTAGATAGACTTAAAAAAATCGAGGACATCAGCAATCACTTACCCTCGGCTAATGTTTCGACCATCCACTCTTTCTGTTCAAAAATTTTGAGACAGTTTCCTGTAGAAGCGAATGTCGATTTCGGTTTTGCTATTCTCGATGGCGTAGATCAGGAAATTTTAGAACAGGAATCAATCCAAGAATCAATAGCAGCGTGGCTGAATAATTCTTCGGATAAAAGATACACCGAGTTAGCATTAGCTTTACGGACTCTCGGCAGGAATAAACTGCAAAACTTTATAAAGCTCTTTCTCGGAAAACGTGAACAAGTCGAACGACTTTTAGCGGAGGAGGGAATTTTATCGGCAGAGAAATCAGATGATGATATTTTAAAATATTGGGATGGAATATCGAGGTCTCAAATACTCTCGACAATCATTAATTCCGGTTGGAAAGATGCTGCAGAAAAAATTTTAAAAGCGGGAAATAGTAAAAAGGCAAATGATATTTTACGGACGTTGAACGATTGGCACGCTGCTAAAACCGATGATCAAAAAATAAATAACTTCGGTGAAATAATCGGCGATATGCTCACGCAGAAAGGAGAGCTTCGGGCGGATATTTTCGGCAGGGGTTCAGATAAATCGTCAGTGAGCAATTTAGTAATTATTCTTAAAGATGTTTGGGAAAGAACGAGCGAACTTATCGTAGTATATCGTTCCGATAAAAAAAACGAACACCAAATAATTCTACTCAATATTACACGTGTGGTTCTTTCGCTTTACAAAGATGCTCTGAAAAATTATGAACTCAAGAAAAGCGAAAAGAGCTATCTCGATTACGAAGACTTACAGTTAAAAACTTATGAAATGCTTAAGTCGAGTGAAGTGCAGCAGAAGCTCGCTTCAAGGTTCAAGTATATTATGGTTGATGAGTATCAGGATACGAATTTACTACAGTATGAAATATTCCGCAAGCTCCTCTTCGATTTACAAAGCGGAAACTTGTTTATCGTCGGAGACCCAAAGCAGTCGATTTATGGTTTCAGGAATGCTGAAGTTGAAGTTTTTGAAAAAACAAAACAAGATATCATACATTCTCATGGAATTGATAATGAAATACGGTGGCAGGGCGAAACCGTTAGCTCTACAACTGAAGAACGGAAAGGAAAAATTGTATTAGCTGAAAGTTTCCGGCTTCTCACCGATATAGTTTGTTTCGTTAATGTTGTTTTTGCTAAAGTATTAGTCGGGGGAAGCCATCAGTATGAAGTTGAATACAACGAATTGATAAAATGTAGAAAGAATTCTGCATCAGGAAAAGTTGAACTGCTGCTTTTAAAACCTTCAAATGAAAAAGAAAATAATATAGAAAACGAGTGCGAAGCAATTGCACGGCGGATAATCAATTTGTTCCAAACTAAATACCAAATCTACGATGCGGCTGAAGCGTCAAATGATTTCCGGTTCAAAGATGCTGCTATTCTTTTGCGAAGCCGCACCAACCTGAAGAAATTAGAACTCACACTTAACAAATATAAAATTCCGTATATAATTACCGGCGGAATTGGCTTTTATCAAACGCAGGAGATTTACGATTTTTACAATTACTTCCAATTTTTGCTGAATCGTCATAACGATGTCGCACTCGTTGGGTTACTCAGGTCGCCTTTTTTTACTCTCTCTGATGCTGAGTTATTCGATATTGCCAATCAATCGAATGGATCAGACTTTTGGTCAAAGCTGATATCGTTTATTCAAACTGAAAATGTTTCCGACAATTCAAAGCGTGCAGTAAATATTTTGAATGATAATATTAGTTACGCTTCGCGCTTACCGATACCGTTGCTCGTTCAAAAAATTTTCAGGCAAACTGGTTGGCTTGGAACAATCGCCGGCTTACAGCGAGGTGAACAAGGTCGTTTAAATGTGGATAAACTTCTCCGTTTGGCGCGCGACTTCGAAGGAAAGGGATTTGCTAACTTATTCGATTTTGTGGAGCGGCTCAAAACTTTGATTGAAGGAGAACAGCGGGAAGGGCAGGCAAGTATCGAAAGCGAGGGGAATGCAGTGCAAATAATGACCATCCATTCAGCTAAAGGACTTGAATTTCCAGTTGTGTTCGTTCCGTTTCTTGATAAAAAATTTAAGTACGATAATGCCCCGTACATCGACAGTAAAGTCGGTATCGGTTTTCAGGCAATGGAAGAAAATTCGAATGACAAAAAAATCGATCCGCTGATTTATAGATTTCTGAAGCAGCAATCGCACTTAAAAACTGAAGCTGAAGAAAAAAGAATATTTTATGTTGCCTGCACACGCGCAAAAGATATGTTAGTGTTATCGGGATGTTTACCTGATAATTCTCAATCAGCTTTGAAGTGGGTATTAGGAAGTATAAATTTAAATGCAGATGAAATTGAGCAGGGCGAGCGCAACGTTGATAATCTAAAATTAAAAACATTTAATTTAGAAAATAATAATTACGTGCCTTCAGAAATTGATTATAAATTAAAACTTCAGGTTTATACTTCACCTGAACAAATTGAAATACAAACGGATGTAGTAAGTTCTGTTGAATCTGAGAAAACAATTGGGGATATTTTAATTGAATCGCGACAAGGGCAGATTCGGAGTAACTTTTTCTCGGCTACACAAATCCAAACGTTCAAGGACTGTCCGACGAAATTTTTTTTGAAATACCAACTCGGAATGCCTGAATTTGAAATCAGGTCCATAAAGTTTCATGAAGAAGACGACCCGAACGACAGGATATACGGAGGGATTGTCGGTTCGATCACTCATTCTGTCCTCGAAAAGTATCAAAGTTTCAGTGAGGAAGAAATTCGTAGTTTTATTCTGCAAAATTTTAAAAGTGAATATGTAATCGAAGACGGGAAAATAAATCAAGTTACAAACGATATATTATTGCAAGTAAAAAATTATTTCGAATCGGATTTTGGCAAAACTGTAAACCAATTACAGGAATATAAAACAGAGTTCACCATCAACACAGTATTTGGTGACGATTATCTGACCGGCACGTTGGATCGACTCTATAAGAATCAAGAAGGAAAATGGTGTATTCTTGATTACAAAACCGATAATGTAACTCTCAACAATATTAAAAATAAAGCTGACCGCTATTATTGGCAGATGGCGTTTTATTCTTTTTTGGTTGCCCGCTTTTTGGAAGTGGATGAAATTGAAGCGGCGTTAGTATTTACAAAATTTCCCGACCATCCACAGATTTATAAATTCAGAAAAGATGAGATTAAAAAATTTGAGACAGAAATAATACAAGTGGTTGAAAAAATAAAATCGAATCAGTTCACACGCAACGAAGAGATGTGCGAATACTGTAATTATCAAAAAGAGGGAAAGTGTATCTCTGCAAGTTAATTACGATTGAGTCAATGGAGCAATGGATAAGTTGAAGGATTCAAAATTCGTCATTCATTATTCGATATTCATTATTCACAGAGCTAAAACCGTGATAACAAAAATTAAAATCCAATACTCCCCTCCCGAACGACGAAGGCGGGCGGGCAACATTCCATAAATCCATTAATCCATCACTTCAGTAGAAACTCCTTGATAAACATTATGGTCGAGTAGAACTGAAAGTCGCGGTTCTTTTTCTTACTGAAACCGTGTCCCTCATCTTTTGCAAGCAAATACCAAGCTGGGGTGTTGTTCTTTTTCAAAGTAGCAACCATTTGTTCAGCTTCGCTTGCAGGAACTCGCGGGTCGTTTTTACCCTGTATAATAAACATCGGCTTTGTTATTTTGTTGGCGTTATTTAACGGGGCTATTTTTTCCATAAACACACGCATCTCCGGCACGCGTTCGTCGCCGTATTCAACACGTCGCAAATCTCTCCTGTAACTCTCCGTGTTTTCGAGGAAAGTAACAAAGTGCGAAATGCCGACAATATCAACAGCACATCGGAATTTATCCGGATAATATGTTGCAATCGCGAGTGTCATATGCCCGCCGTAACTTCCACCTGTAATCATAATTCTGTCGGCGTCTAAAGTCGGCTGCGATTTAATCCAATCAAAAAGTGCATCAATATCTTTGTATGAATCTTCGCGTAAATATCCGTTATCCAATTTCAAAAAAGTTTTACCATAACCCGCTGAACCGCGAATGTTTGGAAAAATTAATGCAATACCGAGTTCGTTCAGATAATAATTATATCGTCCAAGAAAAGTTGGGCGGGATTGCGACTCAGGTCCACCATGTATATCAATAATTACAGGACGCTTGCCTGTAAATTGTTCGGGAGGGTTGTAAAGAAAACCTGAAATCATTCTCCCGTCGAAAGATTTCCAGTGAAATAATTTTGGTTCGGCAAATTTCTCAACATTAAGTCCACCTGTTTCGCTGAAAGTCCAACGTTCCAATTTTCCGGCTTTTATATTTATCGAGTAAGCATCGGTTGAAGAACGTGCAGAGCTTAAACTGAATCCGAGGTGCACACCGTCATTATGCCATTTTATTCCTGAAATAATACCGGTCGGAATTTTGGGCAGCTTTAACTCGTTTCCGGTTTTAGTTTCCATCATGTGTAACACTCCGATTCCATCTTCATTTGTTACGAATGCAATCTGTTTTCCGTCGGGCGATTGTTCAAATTCATCTACATCCCATTTAATATGGTCGGTTAAAAATTTGTATTTCTTAGAAGTCAAATCGTAGTAAGCCAATCTGAGAAATTCCGAATTCAAATCGGTTGTTAGAAAAATTCCTTTACCATCCTTGCCGAACTTGGCGTTGCTATAAGCAACTTGTTCACCTTCCTTCTTTTGTGTGATTAATTCTTTTTCACCCGTTGACGCATCGAAAAAATATAAATAGCTTTCGTTAATCGAAACACCTTCGCGGACTAAAATGTTCTTTGAGTCGGGCGACCAGTCGAGAACTTCCCAACCACCGCCGGAAACTTCGGCTAAAAGTTTATCGCTGGTTGGATTAGCCGGTTCGATGGTGTATATATCTACATCTTTTCCGTTTCTGCGTGTCGAAGTGTATGTCATCTTTTTTCCGTCATCCGACCAGACACCGAAAGTGTTTTTCGATTTGCCATCGGTTAGTAATGTAATGTTACCTGTCTGAATATCGAAGCGGTAATTTTGGAACCACTCGCCACCTCCGATGTCTTTTGTGAAGACAAAATAATCAGGTGATTTGGGATTGAACGAAGCGCCTCCAACTCGTTCGGGGAAGAAAGTCATTTGAGTGCGGGCTCCACCGGGAAATTTCACCCAGTGTATTTGTGGCGTCTCGGCAAAGCGAGTTGCGGCAAGCATCTCTAATTTTGTCGGATGCCAGCTTAAAAATCCGGCTGAGCGGAATTCTGTGTATCTCCCGACTTGTTCGACGATCGAGAGGGGAATTGGTGGAATTCCATCGACGACTAAATTTTCTGCAGGTGCCAGAGACCCTGTTTGTTGTGCAAGTACAGAAATCGTGAAAGCAAGAATAATTAATAAAAAGACAAAATTACGTTTCATAATATTTTACGTTCTTTAAAATTATTGAATTGACTATTGGAATTTTAATAAAATTTATTCTCAAAACAAAACTGAAAATTCTACAATAACCTAAAAGTATTTACAATATAATCTGGTTGATAAAGTTATTGGAGAAAAATGATGATTAGGATAGGCGAAAATAGCTCCAAAAAAGCACTTTTTTAATATGAATCTTTCTGGATATAACGGCATCATATTAGTAGTTATAAAAACAGATTGTTTCAAAAATAACTCCTGATAGATACACTTGCGCGACCAACTCCCGAGGTCGAGTAAGAAAAAGCAAACCCCGACTCTAACCGCTCGGGGTTTGTTGTTATTTCCTCACAAATACCTTGTAATCAAACGGATGTAAAAATATCCGAGGCGGGGTTTTATTGATTTCTATTTGTTCATCCGTAAATAACTCTTGCAAACTGAATTTACCTTTTGATTTGAATGCTATTTCCGGGATAGTTAATTCTACATCCGCATTTGCATTAGAAAAATTTAGTATAACAAGTATCATATCATTTTCATAGATTCTGAAAAAGGAGTACACCGATTGTTTGTTCGTATTCGAGACACGAACTATACTTCCTAAAGTTAATGCTCGGTTTGTATGCCGCAGGTTGAATAGTTTTTTATATAACTCGCCAATCTCGTTCGAACGATTCCAGTCAACTTCAACTTTATCGAACAAATCTAACCGTTTGTCGTTTGCTACTTCTTCGCCTGTGTAAATCATTGGAATACCGGGAATCGTGTTAATCAAGACAGTCGATAATTTCAAACCTGCGATTCCGAACTTCATTATCGCCGGTGCGTCCCAGGCATTTTTATCGTGATTTGTATTGAATCTCATTCTCAATGAGCCGGTAGGGAATTGAAGATATTCATTCTGAAAAATCTGATCCAATAACTCAACAGGTCGTTTACCTTTTAATATCGGTTCTAACGCATCATACACATTCCACGAGTATGTTATATCGAATGCCTTCATGTGATGCTCAGGTATTGACCCTTCAGAAAGCATCATCACCGGTTTAATCTTATTCAACTCGTCGCGGGCTGCTTCCCAAAAATCAGTAGGAACAAGTTCCGATACATCGCAGCGGAAACCGTCGATGCCTACGTCGTGCACCCACCACTTCATCATTCCAATCATATACTTACGCAATTCAGGTTTTGTAAAATCAAGGTCGGCTACATCGGTCCAATCGCTATTCGGTGCAATTATATTTCCTCTGTTATCTTTAGTAAACCATTCAGGATGTTCTTTTATGAGTTTACTGTCCCACGAAGTATGATTAGCTACCAAATCAATAATCAACTTCATATTGTTATCATGAACGGTTCTCAGAAGTATTTTAAAATCTTCAAGCGTACCAAATTCCGGATTAACAGCATAATAATCTTGAATAGAGTAAGGACTGCCCAACTTTCCTTTTCGCTTTGTAACTCCGACAGGATGTATCGGCATCAGCCATAAAACTGTAACTCCCAAATCTTTTAATTCAGGTATTCGTTTTTCTAATCCAGCAAAATTTCCTTCCTTTGAGAACGAGCGGAGATACACGGAATAAATTACAGCATCTCTAACCCAGTCGGCGCTGTGCACTGCTTGTTTTCCAAAATACTCACTTTTGAGTAACTTGTCGAGATGCTTTGTATCAATAAGTGTGATGGGTTTATAAATTCCGCCGCCCCCTCCGTAATCTAAAACTTGTACTACGATTAAATTCTCACCTTCGCGTAACGCATTTTTCAAATCGAAAGCAAAGGGGTCGCTGTAACCGGTGTGACTGCCAACTTCGACACCATTAATCCAAACTACCGCATCGTCATCTACACCTGCAAAGTGGAGACTGATTGGGTCGGATATTTTTTCGAGAAGGATTTTTTTTGCATACCAGCCCCAGCCGTCGTAATTTGCAAGCGATGGATATTCTTCCCAGAATTCAGGGGCATTAACTTTTTCCCAATTCGAGCGGTTGAAATCAGAAGCGAACCATTTTTGATCGAGGCCGATTTTCTGTGAGTCGGCTGAAAAAAGCCATTCACCGTTTAATGATAATTTGATTTCTGCCAATTCAGGTCTGCTGCAAGAATTAAAAGTGAAAAATAAAATTAGAATAAAATGAAGATAAAAACTCATAGACCATTCTCCTTGTATGAAGTCCCGAATTTTTTTAAAAGCGATATTACATTTTTTCGGGAGCAGTTATTCCTAAAATATCGAAACCGTTTTTCAGAACAATTTTTGTTGCAAGGCAAAGTGCAATTCGTGCTGAGGTTGTCTGCTTGTCGTCGGTAACCACGCGATGCTGATGATAAAATTTGTGGAAGAAGCCGGCTGTTTCGTGCAAATACTCGGCAAGGCGGTGAGGGTCGTAGTTTGCAGCACAAGATTCAACAAAATCCGGAAATTGCTCAAGCTGTCGAATCAAATTTATTTCTTCGGGTTGAGTTAATAATTCGAACTTTGGTGTTTGCGAAAGTTCAACTCCTTCGCTTTCGGCATAGCGGATTATACTTGCGATTCGTGCATGTGCATACTGAAGATAATAAACCGGGTTTTCATCCGATTGGGTTTTTGCTAATTTCAAATCGAAGTTTAAGTGGCTGTCCATACTTCGCATAATGAAGAAGTATCGCACAACGTCGGCGCCTACCTCGTCAATCAATTCGTCGAGTGTGATAAAGTTTGCTTTGCGGGTGGACATTTTTACGATTTCACCATTCTGAACAATCGTAACGAATTGATGAATCAAAACTTTTACTTTTCTCTCGTCGTAGCCGAGTGCTTTTAAACCTGCGACTACATCAGGATAAGTGGCAACGTGGTCGGCGCCTAATAGGTCGATTATCAGCTCGAAGCCGCGTTGAAATTTATTCCGATGGTATGCAATATCAGGGAGCCGGTAAGTAGGTTCGCCCGTGCTTTTAATTATTACCTTGTCGGTTTCGCCTCCTAATTGCGATGCTTTAAACCAGACAGCCCCGTCCTTATCGTAAGCCAAATCTTTTTGCCGAAACTCATTTACAACACTATCGATGCTGCCGTCGTCATAGAGGGATTTCTCGTTGAAGAAAACCTCGAATTCAATTTTCAAACGTTGTAAGGTTTTTTTAATATCATCAAAAATTTCATCTTCGGCCCGTTGTTTAAAAATATTTTCGTCTTGATTTTCTTTTAACGAATCACCGAATTCATCCACGAGATGCTGAGCAATATCTTTTATATATTCACCCTGATAAAAATCTACCGGGAAGTCAACATCTTCGCCTGTCAGTTCAAGATATCTTAAACGTACGGAATCGCCGAGGAGGCGCATCTGTCTGCCGGCATTGTTAAAGTAATATTCACGCGTTACATCGTAGCCGTTCCATTCCAACAGATTAGCGATCGTATCACCGAGGACGGCGCCTCTGCCGTGTCCTACAGTGAGCGGTCCGGTCGGGTTAGCGCTTACAAATTCGATTTGAGTTTTCTTACGGTCGCCAACATTTAGCCTCCCAAAATTCGAATTTTCTTTGATGATGGTTCCAAGTCGCTCATAAAAATAATTGTTGGTGAACCAGAAGTTAATAAAGCCCGGACCGGCAATTTCTACTTTGGCGAAGTAATTTGGGTCAAGTTCAAATTTTTCGATTAATTCTTGTGCAAATTGTCGGGGATTTTTTCGGACTTGCTTAGCTGAAATCATTGCGATATTCGTGGTTAAATCGCCGTGTTCAGCAAGTCGTGGTTTTTCGATAACGAGGCGACTTGAGACGGCGTCGCCGTTAAAATCAGGGATAAAAAATTTTACCGCATCGAGTATTTTATTTTTTAGATTTTCTTTCAACTTTTTTCTTTGTGGTTTTAGTAGTTTTAGGTTTCGGTGCGGGTGGTTTATCAACGACGGTTTCTATTTTTGCATCGCCCCAAAGTTTTTCTAAATTATAAAAGTGCCGAGCTTCTTTTAAAAAAACATGCAACACAACATCAATAAAATCGATAATTATCCATTGTCGTTGAGTTAGCCCTTCAGTTCTCCAAGCAGGCATGCCGATTTCGTCTGTACCATCAATAACGGCATCGGCTATCGCTTTAACTTGGGTGTCGGAATCGGCTGAACATAAAACGAAGTAATCAGTTATATCGGTTATTTTTTTTAAGTCCATGATAATTACGCCATGAGCTTTTTTTGTGAGAGTGAGATTTGCAATTTTTTTTGCTAAAATTTTTGGTGTCAACTGTTCTCCTTGTTACATCATTGGTTTTAATTTGGGATAATCTTTTCCGATTACTACAGTAACTGCAATGAAATAATCGGTATTGATTTGTTGAATAATTTTTGTGTCTGATACTCCGAGAGCATTAGCGACTTGAGATGCATTTTGAAGGTTGCCAATACGATCGATAACAATAGTTTCTTCGATGTCCGAGCTTCTATAGTTTCGTGTATCGACAACATCAATTCCTTTTGTTCTCAGATAATTTGTAAACTTAGCAGCGATCCCTTTACCACCACTTCCGTTTAAAATCTCGACTTGTATTATTTGTCGCGAAGTGTCAATTAACGTTGGTTGGTTGTTTCCGGTCGTTGGGATTTGTTGAGAAAGAAAAGCATAGAAAAGATATGCGACTATTATAAAAAGCAGAAAAATAATTACGTTTAGAGTCCAGGTCAGAAATAATTTTGACCAATTCTTTTTATCGTTCGGTTTTAATTTCAAATAATTCCTATAATTAATCTTCGAAGTTGAATGGCGAAGTGTACCAGTGATGCGGCATATAGTAGCCGTAGTGGCTTATCGGAAGCTGACGATACTGAAGCTGAATGTGGAAGTTTTCCGATGGTCTGTAATTCAGCTCAGCTCTGCTTATTAAAAGCCGGTTGAAATTATCCTGCTTGCTGTACTGCCCGAAAGGTGAGCCAATCAAACTCACGTCCAAGCGAGTATCGAGCGAGTTTGAGATTTGATAAAACATACTGTTTGTGTATGATGCTAAAGATAAACCGGAGCCGCCGCCTGAAATGTATTGCATCGAAAAATTATGATTCATTTGAAAGTTTTCAGCATTGAACCAACTAAGCATCCCCGAAATACTTGGCGCCGGTCTGTATAAAGAGTTTACTACGCTCGTTTGTTCGGGACGTTGAGCCTTATATTGACCGTTAGCATCGAATGTAAATACAGCTATTAATAATATGGCGATTATATAAAATGATTTTTTCATATCAGTTTCCTTAAAAATTCTAACATAAGTATAAAGAAATTACCTAATAATTTCAACTTCATTGAATAGTTTTTCTCGAGACAAATAGTTTTCGTGCTTCTTCGAGCTGATTTAAGTCGTTTATTCCTATAATTTCATTGGAATCAGGGGTTTTTAAAGCTGAAACTTTCCAGCCGTTTTTCCAAAAATTTGCAAAAACATCGGTCAGGTAATATTCGCCCTGCGCATTTATCGGCTTGATGTGTTTTAAAGCATCGAATAGCTTTACCTTATCAAACAAATAAATCCCGGAATTGATTTCTTGAACCGACAATTCATCGGCTGAAGCATCTTTTTGTTCTACAATTTTGATGACCGAACCATCGTCGCTTCTAATAATTCTTCCGTAACCGGTTGGATTTGAAATTTCAGCGCTCACGATTGTTGCGGATGCAAAGCTTTCGTTGTGATGTTTCAAAAGTCCATCGAGAGTTTGTTTTGTTAGCAATGGTACGTCTCCCGATAAAATTATAACGTCGCCCTCGAAGTTAGCGAGATAACTTTCGGTCTGCATTATTGCATGACCCGTGCCTAACTGTTGTAGTTGGTCAACGAACTCGATATTATTTTCTGTAGCCGTAAAATAATCGACAACAGAATTTCGCTGCCATCCGACAATAACTAAAATTCGGGACGGTTGAAGTTTTTTACTGAGATCGACTACATATGCAATCATAGGTTTACCGGCAACCTCGTACATCACTTTTGCAATATCAGGATTTTTCATACGAGTGCCTTTACCGGCTGCCATTATTATTACTGCTAATTCTTTTTTATTACTCATTTCTTAATTACTAAATTATCAATTAATCGTACTTTACCTATACGGGCAGCTAAGGAAACTAAAACCGGTGTCCCGGCGATGGTGCCTAATTCTTCAAGAGTATCGGCATCGTTGAAAGAAATGTAATCAATTATGAAATTCGGTTTCGATAAAATTAAATCTATCATTTTGGTTTTAATTATTTCAACTGAATTTTCACCGTTATTAATTTCTTCTTCAGCAAGTTTTAGAGATTTATAGAGAACTGACGCATCCTTTCTTTCGCCATTTGTCAGATAAATATTTCTTGAACTTAACGCAAGTCCATCCGGCTCACGGACAGTTGGCGCGACGATTATCTGAATATCGAAATTCAAATCCTTTACCATTTTTTTTATTACTGCTGTCTGCTGTGCGTCTTTCTGTCCGAATACAGCAACGTGAGGTTTAGTGATGTTGAATAGTTTCGCAACAACGGTGGTTACACCTTTGAAGTGTGATGGTCTGAATGTGCCTTCAAGTTTATTCGAAATATTATCGACTGAAACAAAAGTAAGGAAATTATGATTGTACATTGCTGCTACATCGGGTGCAAATACTACATCGCATCCTGCCGATGTGCACATTGAAATATCCCTATTCAAATCACGCGGATATTTTTCAAAATCTTCTTCGGGGGAAAATTGGGCAGGATTGACAAAAATTGTTGTAATCACTACATCGCAATGTTGTTTTGCGAGACGAATTAAGGAAAGATGTCCTTCGTGCAAATATCCCATAGTAGGAACAACGGCTATTTTATTTCCATTTATACGGATTTTATCCGAATAATGCTGCATTTCTGAAACTGAGGTAATTATTTGCATTGATACATCATCCGTAAAAGTTTCGTAATGTTATCCTTCAAATCTTTTCGGTGGATAACGAGGTCAACGAAACCGTGTTCAAGCTGGAACTCGGAACGTTGAAAGCCGGGTGGCAGGTCTTTACCAATAGTTTGCCTGATTACACGCGGACCGGCAAAACCGATCAGAGCGCCCGGTTCAGCAATGTTAATATCGCCCATCATCGAGAACGAAGCGGTTACGCCGCCGGTTGTTGGGTCGGTAATTACTGAAATGAAAGGTAGCCCGGCATCCGAAAGTTGAGCGAGGCGTGCATTTGTTTTTGCAAGTTGCATTAACGAGAACGCCCCTTCCATCATCCGCGCACCGCCGCTTGCAGAAACAATGATTAACGGGATTTTTGATTTGCGTGCTTTCTGGGTGATGCGTGCGATTTTTTCGCCCACGACAGAACCCATACTACCACCGATAAAGCTGAAATCCATAACTGCAATACCAATTTCAATTCCGTTCATTTTGCCAACTCCGGTACGAACAGCATCGTTTAAACCGGACTTGGCGATCATATCTTTTATTCTCGATTTATATGGTTTTGTATCAACGAAACCCAACAAGTCTTTCGACCGCATTTTTGCATCGCTCTCCTTGAATGTTCCTTCATCGAGTAGGATTGAAAAATATTCTTTACTTCCAATACGAAAATGTAAATTGCATTTAGGGCAGGTAAAAAACTGCTGCTCAAGCACAGTGCGGTGAATTATTTCGCTGCAGCTTTCGCATTTCAGCCACAAACCATCGGGGACATCTTTTTTCTTCGTTGCAGAATCTATACTCTCTTTTGATCTTCTAAACCAAGCCATAGAAATTTCCTTTATAATGTTTTAACCAATGTTTGAAAATCTTTGATATATACAGGTTCAAGTTCAGTAATGTTTTCGGTTACACCTGAGTTTAACAATTTTTCGCCTATAAAAGCAACCGACGAGGCGCTGCAAAAGTTAATACTATCCGGATAAAATTTCAAATTTTCAGAACCATAGTTGTTCGTCTCAATTAACTGACGAAATTTTGGCACTCCATTGCCAACGAAAGCTACTTGTGTGAGTGGCAATTTAGATAGAAGTTCGTTGAAGCGCAGTGCTTGCGGTTTGAGGATTACTTTCATTTCGTTCCCTCGGATGTTGTACAGTGCAGTATAAAATTCATCGCGGCGAGCATCAATCAAAGCTGCTACAATTTCATTTTCATCAGAAGCCCGATTGGATATTATGTTAAATACAAGAGCTTCGAGCGTAGAAACTGCAACCACTGGTTTTCCGGTTGAGTATGCCAAACCTTTTGCCGTACTCACACCGATTCTTAATCCGGTGAACGAACCTGGTCCTATCGAAACTGCAATTGCGTCAAAGCTGCCGGCAGTATTCAATACTTCGTCTATTACGCTTATAATTTTTTCAGAATGTATGTTCGGTTCAGTAAAAGATTTTTCCGAAATTATATTGCCGTTTTCAACAACAGCGGCAGCACACACAAGCGTTGCCGTTTCAATGCCAAGAACTTTCATCAGCTATCAGGTATTTAATTGAACAATTTTTATTTCACGTATATTTTCAGCATCGCCGAGTGAAAAGTGTACTTCGAACCTGCTGCCAAGCAAGCCGGTAACACGTTCAGCCCATTCGATGACGCAAATTCCGTCGGCATTAATATAATCATCAAAACCGATATCTACAATTTCATCAATGGACTTTACCCTGTAAAAATCGAAATGGTAAATTATTAGTGAACCTGTATTGTATTCGTTCACAATTGTGAATGAAGGGCTTGCGACGTGCTCGGTAATTCCAAAACCTTTGCAAATACCTTGAACGAAGCGCGTTTTACCGCTGCCCAAATCGCCGAAAAGGGCTACGACATCGCCCGCTTTCAATTTGGTCTTTGCAAATTCTGCCCCCAAGTTAATTGTCTCTTGTTCGCTTTGAGTGATGTAGCTGTTCATCAAAACAAATCAGAGCTTTGGTTCGAGGACAATAACCGGTAGAATCATTTCTTCTAATGAAATTCCACCATGCTGAAAACTATCACGATACTGGGCAAGATATTTATGATAATCGGTGGGATAAACAAAATAATAATCTTCTTTTGCGATGATATAATTAACCGTAACACCTCGATTCGGAAGTCGGTAATCGTTTGGATTTTTTATGAAGATAGCATGTTTATCATCTACTTTAAGATTCCTGCCAAATTTGTAACGTAAGTTTGTAGCAGCTTCACGGTCGGCAATTACTTTGGCGCCGCGCATACAGCGGATACTTCCGTGGTCGGTTGTAACTATTACTTTAATATTCTTTTGTGTCGCCAGTGTACGGAACATACTCAACAAGGAAGAATGAGTAAACCACGATTGCGTGAGCGAACGGTAAGCTGATTCATCGGGGGCAATTTCTTTTAACAACTGCGAATCGGACCTGCCGTGTGCAAGCATATCCACAAAATTAAATACGATGGATGTTAGTTTATTGTGTGTAAAGGATAGAATATTTTGTTCAATGTTCTTTCCAAACTCGGGGTCGATTATTTTTATGTATTTGGGTTCCGGTTTGAGATTGATTTTACGCCGTCCCAATAAATTTAAGAGGAACTGCAGCTCGTTTTTATTGCGGCTGTGGTCGTCGTCTTCCCATTGTTCCCAAATTTCCGGGAAACGGCGTTCGATATCGTTGGGCCACGCACCGCTGAAAATTGCATTTCGTGAATAAGGTGTAGCAGTAGGGAGGATGGAATAATAAAACTGTTTTTTAATATTATAAAAGTCGCGCAGAATAACTTCCATACCTAACCATTGGTCTAACCGCAGACAGTCTATCACAAAAAAGAAAACCGATTTTCCATCCTGTAATTCGGGGATTAAAAAACGTTCGACAACGTCAACCGAAAGTGGTGGTCTATCCGAACTTTCAAGCCAATGCCTGTAATTTTTTTCGATGAATTTCGAGAACTCAACGTTGCAGGAACGGAATTGATCGTGAAATGTATCTTTTAAACCTAATTCCGGATGTTGATCGAGGTCGGATGACCATCCTACGAGTTTGTTATAAATTTCGATCCAATCATTTGCGTCGGGGTTCGATAGCAATGAAACTGATATTTCGTTAAACTCTTTAATGTAATCGCGCGAAACATGTTCGCCGGTAATCTTCTTGCCTTCTAAAAACTTTTTACAAGCTAAAAGAATCTGACTTGGATTAACCGGTTTAGTCAGGTAGTCGTTAATCTTGCTGCCGATTGCATTTTCCATCAAACCTTCGTCTTCGCTTTTAGTTACCATAATAACCGGCAGTTCTGGCCTGATGTTTTTGATTTCGGAAAGAGTTCGCAAGCCGCCCATCCCGGACATCATCTCGTCTAAAAAAACCAAGTCGAAAGTTTTCGTAGAAACCAAATCAACAGCATCTTCGCCGTTAGTAGCAGTTTCAACCGCATAACCTTTTTCTTTTAAGAAAAGAATATGCGGACGCAGAAGCTCGATTTCGTCATCTACCCAAAGTATTTTACCTTTATTTAACATCATTCTCTTTCTTTATTGTATTGCAATTCTTATATCCAATCCACCCTCATTTGTGGTGTTTCCCGGAATCAAAGAACCTCCCTCATCGGGTGCTATTTTAGTATAACGGTAAAATACTGAGGCAGTTATGCGCGAACTTAATACGTATCTTAATCTCGGTTCAAACATTGTTCTCGTCGTTCCTTCTAAAGGAGTTCCGTCGGGGTTAGTTTCCAATTGGTTTACTTCGTATGTAGTGCGCGAATTATGCGACATCGAATAACTCATACTCAAATCTATATCGTTGCTCAGTGAGAGTCCGAAGAACGGAAACTCGAAACCACGGCGGTTGTAATTCATTGAGAATGATAATTCCTGAGTTAAAGTGCTTGCTATATTCCGGGCAGCGATATTCAAATCGTATGAAGAAGTTGTGTTATACCGTAGAGTAGTTGTAACATTTCCTTTTAGCAATTCTTTCATCGTTGCATTCAAGCCGACGAGGGGTGCAAAACCATATCCAATTCGTTCGCCTTCAGTTCGGATACCTCCTGCGGGATTTCCACGCCATTGTTTTGCAAAGTTCGATGTGTACACGTGGTCGAAAGACAGGCGGTCGATATAATCGCCGATACCTAAAGTTTTTTCTAAACCATCCCAACGGAACGAATAGTTTGCACGTGGCACAAGTGGACCCAAAACTTTCCGTAATAATGGAAGGGCTTCCATCCTTTCTTCGAATGATTCTGCAAGTTTAACATCGTCCGATGCTTTATCGGTGATATCAATTCTGCGGGTGTTATATTTTTTACCGACTTCTTCTAAATTACTCTTCAACATCTTAAAGAGAAGAACAGGGGGCAAAGTAAAGAAGGAGCGGTCAACATTTCCGGAAATTGCCATCGAACTGACTGAAGGAACGCCATCAGCATCGGTTAATAGAGTTGTAGATTTGTTGAAAGCCCACGACAAATTCCAGGTTAAATCTAAAGAAGCGCCTTCCCACAACGGTCGGCTTGTCCGTAACGAAATTCTGTTCGTGTGTGTAAACTGATCGGTTAATTGAGCATTCGGCGCGCGCAATCCTTTTATCACATTGAATTTAACAAACGGGAAACCTGTAGTTCTATCTATTTCAAGTTTTCCACTAGGGTCGGCAACGATGCCTAATTGATATAAACGTGAGGGACCATATTCGGGGTTTGGATCCTGGAATGGAGGGATTCCCCAGAAGTTCATGAAACCCGTGCTGCCGCGGACACCCGAGTTAGTGGACCGGTTAGTTTGATTAAAAGTTATACTTATTGTTTCGTAATCCATCAAAGGGTACTTAATGAAAATTTTTGAAAGAGTTTTAAGCTGCGAGAATATTTTGTTGGGTCCTTTTGGTTGCACAACTGGCTCTTCAACAGCAGTTGTATCCATTACAGCAGTAGAATCATCAGTGCGTTCACGTTCTCGAATTCTCGGAGGAGGTAATTTTGCCTGAGGTGTTTCTGGCTCATCTTTGAAAGCAAACCAAGGGTCGGTTAAAGCTTTTAATTTAAAATTAGATGAAAAAGTAATATTGTTATCCCAACCTGCACTTTTTCCGGCATCGCCTGGTTGGAAGTTAGTTTGCCATCCGTAATTTACACTATAGCCCAATGTAAAATCCAAATATTTATTGATATCTAATAAGTTGGGTAGTTTGGGTTTAGTGTTGATGCTAAATCTTTGTCCATAGCGTGCATCTCTTCCAAAATCAATAATTTTATTTGTTCTAAAAATATCCTTTAGCATTTCAGAAAAGCGGCGTTGGTTACCGGCTGAATCGGTTTCTAAATGCAAAAGCACACTTTCGATATTAAGCGCGTAATCGCCCGATAAACTTGAAAGCCCGCCTTCAGTCAGTTTCCATCCAAAAGCCAGCGAACGGCTCGCGTTGAAGTTACGGGTAACAGGACGTTGAACAGATTGAACTCTTGCTATTTCATACGATTGACCCCGTTGAACACCGAACCCGGTATTAAAACTTACAATCGGAATATAAAATACTTTATAATCTTTAAAATCTTCTAACAACCAAACGCCCGCAAATAATTTTGTGAATGGAGAGAAATAGAAATTAGGCGGTATAGCCACTGCATAATTTCCACCACCGTTCCAAGCCCAGCTTATCCGTTCAGCGATTGTTGGATTGCGTTCCATCGATTTTGTGTAATTAAACCTCCAACCTAATTTGTTGAAAGTTTCGTTGATATACCAAGCCGAAGATGGAATAACAATTCGTAAATTTGGAATTGCATAAGAATCTGATATCCGCAAAGTTTGGGCTTCGTTCAAGATCGAATTTTTTGCTGAGTCAGCTCGCTCGGAACTATGTCCTTCATTCAGCATAGTTTGTCGAACACGGTCGGCAGCTTGATCGACACGTATATCGGTATTTGGAAAGTACTGTGGGTTCACAACATTTTCAGTATGTGAATAGCTGAATGGCAGCGAGGTTCCCTGCCAGCTTGATGGTAAAAACCGTTCGAGCGCAAAACTTGCACTTGCCGCCCAGTTCACCGAGTTAGTTCTTGACCCAAACCGCTGATCCAATCCGTGGAAGTATGGATCCATTTTCGAGTAATTGAACGTAGCATTTCCGAAGTCGGCTATTTTAAGTTGAGTATCGAAGCGGTAAGCCCAACCCGGTGTATCATCTACATCGGAAACACGCAGCTCGTTAAACCAGATATCGCCGGATACAATTGCTTTTCCTTTATCAACTGGATTTTCAACTCCAACCCAAATGTATCTGATATTTGTTAAAGCAGGAGTACCACGCACAACATAGTAAGATCCGGGAGGACCACCGGGAACGGGTACTGGTGTTGAACGTCCACGTATCGAGTCTCTTCCTTCTTTGATAGATGTTAAATCAGAAAATTTAATTACAACTTCGTTATTCAGCGGATCCCAACCTTGATGGAGAGGGGCGCGGTACTCATAATAATTTAACGAGTCGAAACCAAAACGAAGATAAACGTCGGCATCATAGTCGTCAAGTCCCCTGAAATCAAAAGTTCTATCACCGTGAACGAACATTTTCATTGTCCGGTAATTAAAAACATCCAAGGGTTTGTAGGCATAATATTTAAAAGCTTCGCGGGATTGTCCATCAAATAAACCCCTGATTTGTATGTTGAGCGATTGTTCGTTCCCGAAAATTTCCTGATCGGGTTGTGTCCTATCACGCTCACGGATAACGCCGGGCGGTCTTTCATACTCGGGATTATCTTCGATGTTTACAACAGATACTTTGAGGACAGAATCAGTTCTGTTCACCTCCTGCCATTGATTTCCGGTTAAGCTAATATCTGCAATTCTGATACGGACCGGTTGATCGAATCCTGAAATCCACATCCTGACGAATTGAACGTTTTGTAAAATGTCGGTTGGGCTCTCGGCACCTGAAGCGATTTTACGTGTGAAATTAGTGAGTGGAATTCTTATTTGATGCCAACCGAGAGAACCACCGCCGACAATAAATTCGTTCTGTCTTTCAAATCCGAGCGAGTCGATATAAACAGTATCAAGCGGAACTTCATACTCTAAATAACTATCTATAAGGTCAACAGAGCCGTTAGTGTTCAAATCTTCGGTATCGGGAAATCTTCCTTCAGGGCTTGATGCACTGCGTTCTGTTCCGTTTATGTGGCTGAAGTCTATGCCGCCTGTTGAAAAAGCCCAATTATCACCACTTGGGTCGGAAGATAGTTCGGGATACTTATTTACTAATGCCGCGTAAGCAATTCTTTCTTCAGCATCTGTGAGCATATCTAAACCAACATCTTCACCTTCGTTGAGAACGCCATTGGGATTAACAGTTTTTACTAGATCTTCGCTGTTCAGCTTCTTATTGGGGATTACATCTTCACTAACTTTACCGACGCTTAAATATAACCGTCCTCGTTGTAAATTCGCGGCGGCGCTGCCGGGCATATTTTCAGCTTTAATCCACAGTTCGAGATAATTAATATTTTGTTCAATTATATTCGATCCGGTGCCGCCTAAATATTTCATTACGCCCGCCCAATTTTTATTTGGTTCAGAAAGCAATGTCGATTCGATATCTAATGAATAGTTAAATGGTCCCCGTTCTTTTGGGAAGTAATCTAAATTAAGTACTGTAACTTGCTCTTGACCGCGCCGCACACTTTTATTGGGCCAAATGTCGTTAATGAATACGTCGCTTGGCAGCCGGTTGTACCACCAGAGTTTTCCTTTCGAATATGTTTTTATTGAATCTTGAATATTTCCTAATGGAGTGTAACCGGGAGGACTTGAAAGCCTCCACGTTGAATATCCAACTCCGAGTGGAATAGTTCTACGCGCTCCTTCAAAGTCGTCGATGAAAGCAATACCCGAACCTTTATCGCTTGCGATCGAACTCTTCTTCGTATTAGGATCGGGCAGCATATAAGCGGCTTCGCCCGCAATTTTAATACTCGACATCTCTTTAGTTTTAATGAAAGGCAAAGCATCGATTGCCGTAGTTAAAAATCCGAGGTCTAACGAAGTCATAGCATCAACACCGAATATTGAATTGTTAGTAGGTTCTTCGTTCAAACGGACTTTGTCGCTCAGAGTTTCCTGATTCAAATTCATCCATGTGAAACCTAACTTTGTATTAGGGAGCGGGTCCATTTCGCCGCGCAAACCTATTAAAGTTTTTGAAGCAAGTTGGAAGAGGTCGTTCTGTTCGTATTTAATTTGAAGATTTGCACCCGGGACTAACGCGCGTGCACTCCGGATGATAACTTCGCCAATCATATAATCGACAGTATAATCAACATTCGGTGATAGGGGAGAACCATCCAACAAAACCTGGACACTTCCTTCGACTATGTTGAAACCAAGACTATACTTACTTTGTCCACCGGTAGAGGATTTTCCTTTAAGCACATATCTATTTCCCCTGCTCTGTTGGGCTACATAAGTGAGTGTATCGTAGATTTCGGGGAAGATTAAAGAATCTATAACCGCATCGGATTCGTTTTTTGATATTAAAAATTCACGTATTGATTTTCGGAATGGTTCAAGCGACGGGAAAATTATTTCCGCACGTGCTTGATCTACAGTACGGTTATTAAAATCGATCAAGCCATCGGGCTGCTGGGAATTATTATCACCTAATCTGTCGAGTTTCAATATTTGGAGTAAAGGTGTACCGTATAGCTCATCGAGGTCGGCTTGCCCGCCTGATTCCCGATATATTTTCAGATCGAAACCTTCTTTTTTCAAATTCGATCCACCTAATGAGTAAATATTTTTCAGCATTAAGTCCCAAGCAGGTTTGTAACTTGGAATTAAATTTTTTGGTCGGATTAGTTTCAGAATCATAGGTCTGCTCGAAGTATCTGAACCGGCAAATTCTCCGAAAATCATATCGTCATCAAGGGAGCCGGTTGAACCTTGAGTTCTAAATGCAACCGCCAAAGCTTGGTCGTTTTGTAAACTTGTAGCGATGGAAATATAACCCGCCATTGGATTATATTTATATTCATTAGGTTGAAGTTTAATCCATGTACCACGCTCAATTTTTCCAGATACACCACTTAGTTCTCTGTCGGAATCAGGATAGTTTTGATTCGGACTAATTGGCGGTAGGTCGATCAACGCCACGCCTTCTTTCTGACCGGTTTGAAATATGCTGCCTTGCTTGGTTTTCCAAACCTCGATTTCCACAATTTGATATTGCAGCATAGTAAATGGCAATTGATTATCGAGTGAAGAAAAGAGTGTCTCGAAAATGTTCCGGTAAACAGTATCGAAAAAATAATGGTTTGTGGAATATTGAAAAGCCCGAATCTCAAAAGGTTTTTCCTGAGCGCCTCCTGAAGCGGTCAACTCTTTTGTCTGTCCTTTTTTCTGCGATACTACTGTTTGCAACGATAGGGGACCTAACTGGAATCTCCCTTTGATTCCGAATAGCGCCTGGCTGCTTCCGATGTAAGAGCCGCCGGTTTGTAACGAAACGTTTCCAGCTTCAATGCTTTGTATTATCTCGTCTTCATAACCGGTATATTTCAACTTCAAGTGATTTTCATATTCAAATGTACGTTGTGTATTCCAATCGGCAAGTATGTTTAGTTTATCGCCAATCGTGCCGTTCACATTTATCTGAACTTCTTGATTGAAGTTCGGCTCGTTACGAACCTGATCGCGTTCAGACAGTGAAGTTTGGTCCGATTTCTGGCTTCGGAATCCGGCTTTAATATCAACTGCGCCGCTGATACGCAAATTGATTTCGTGTTGTGGTCCGAATATGCTAAGAAATCCCACGGCAGGCATCGGAATTACAATATTGGTAATAGATCCAAAAAATTCACTTAACCCTACTTCTTTTTGTTCCGAAACATAAGCTTTAGCTAAAGCTTCCCACGATTTATACCGGTCAAATTCTAATCGTTGTTGTATATAATCTTCTAATGTAAGTCGTATCGGAATTTTTACATCTTTATCGTATATCTTTTCGGTTACATCTACGAAATATCCGGTGCTGTCCAAAGCAACATTAAGCTGATATGCCGTGCTGCGGTTTTCTAAATAAAGTGGATGTGGATTTTTTACAAACGGGTTGGCGTAAATTAATTCGTTCCGTTGATGTAAAAAGTGTTCAACTCGTGAAGTGGAATCAACAAAAACATAAGCTGTTGAATCGACCCATTCGGCTGCGTGAGAAGAATCTTTTGAAATTTCTCCGCGGATTCTGGTGTTGATGTTTGGGTCTTGTGGCAGAACTTCTCTGTGGTCTTCCTCGTCAAAATCTTCTTCGGGTTCATCTTCGATCGTGTCGGTTGTATCAGAGATAGCAGGGGAGAGGAATAAATTTCCAGATGACGATTTTGCCGATTGGGAAAATGCCAGAAAAGATAGCCCTAAACCGATTATTGCAAATAAAATTGCAATGATGTTTGATTTATTGGAGAAAAAATTCTTCCAATTTTGAAAGATTATATGTAAATTTTTCACGTTGTTACCCGATACTGCTTAATAATGTATCAGAAAATTATTGAGAACTAATTAGTTACACTTTTATAATTATTAACAAATATCTATAACAACGACTCCATATTGTTTTTATTTCAAACAAAAGTTATAAAAAAGGTTATTAAATAGCAAGTTATTTAATTTGCATTTCATTTAGAAGATTCTGTGCACCCGAAAATTTATCCAAAATAAACAAAATATACCTTGAATCTACACTGATAGTGCGGTTCATCGCATCCTCGAAATGATAATCGCCAACTACCCCTTCCCAGTTTCCATCGAAAGCACAGCCGGTCAGTTCGCCTTTGCCGTTTAGAATCGGACTTCCCGAGTTACCACCGGTAATATCAAGATTCGAAATGAAAGCCACTGGAACATCGCCCGATTTTTTATCGGTGTAAATTCCAAAATCTTTCTTTTCCCAAAGTTGGCGTAGTTTAGCGGGGACTTCAAACGGCTCGGAACCGGTTTCTTTTTCCATTACGCCTCCGAGCGTTGTAACATAATCCAAATTAACTGCATCGCGTGGTCGTAACGTTTTTACAGTTCCGTATGTGAAACGCAATGTTCTATTAGCATCGGGATATAAATTTTCGCCTTTCCACTTCATATATGCTTCCATTAACTTTGTCCGCAGCAAACCTATTTGAGTTTCATACTTTGCATAGCGGTCTTTAACAATAGCGTCGTCTTTATCGTGTGCGTTTGCAAACTCTACAAATTCATCATCGCGAATATCGTCGTCATCTTCTTTCAATAACTTTTCAGCTTTTTCTTTTGTTCGTAAATCAGTGTCGCCATACAAATCGTCAACAAACTTTCGGATAGCACTTTCTCTTTTATCGCCTGTTTTGCCTTTTACTATTTTTTGCACGACTTCAAGACTTAGTTCTTGTGGTAACTCGGCAGCTTTCATTAACAGAGCTGTAAATAATTCTTTATCGACTTCAGGTACATAATTTTTATAAACAGCATCAAAAAAAGTCTTCATTGGTGCACGGTCGGCATCTGTGCGAGAAATTATTTTACCGAGAGAATCTTTGGCTGGAACGGCAGTAAAACTCATTAACCGTTGTGCAAGCCGGTATAAATCGGTTGATTGTAAATTCATTAACATCATCCGCTTTTTATTGTATTGCAACAGGTCGTTAATCAGTTTGTCGATTTCAGAAAGAATGTTTCCATATTTATTATTCAGTTCAGGATTTGAATTGATGAATTTCAAAAAATCAGCTTCTTCGGCTTCTTTCATTTGTATGAGTTTGATTCTCTTCATTCCGTCTAAAACACCTAACGAGTTTTTGTAAGTATTCTCTAAACCGCGAACCCTGTTTGCATACTTCAACTCAATTGCACGATCCTTTTTACTCCACTTGTTAATAATCTCGATTCTTGTTTTAAACAAATCGACAGTCGTAGGCAGAGCTTCCTCGAATGCAACTTTCACATCGGCGGCAGTTCGGTATCGGAATGTTCTTCCCGGGAATCCCATAATCATCTGATACGATCCATCATCAAAGCCCTGTGTTGAAATTGGGAAAAAATGTTTTGGTTTATAAGGGACATTATCTTTTGAAAATTTTACAGTTTTTCCTTCGGGCGAAACATAAGCTCTCAAGAAAGAAAAATCGCCGGTATGGCGGGGCCAAATCCAGTTATCAATTTCGCCGCCGTAATTGCCGATTGAGTTTGTTGGTGCATAAACCAACCGGATATCCTTGATGATTTCAAAAGTGAATAAATAATATTTCACGCCGGCGTAAACATCGGTTGCGCGGCATTCAAAATCGGAATTACCTTTTTCACGTTTTTCAATTTCACGGAGTTTAACATTTATCGCTTTTTGTCTGTCGGCGGCAGTCATATCGTCTTTAACTTCTGCAAGCACTTCGTCGGTAATATCCTTCATCGATACCAGCACCTGTGCAGTCATATTGTCTATCTGAATTTCCTCTTCATACTTATTTGCCAAAAATCCATTTTTAAGCCGGTCTTCCATTACAGAACTTACCGAAACAATTGCCCCGTAAGCCACGTGATGATTTGTGAGAATTAAACCATTGGGTGAAACAAACGATCCGGTTCCGCCACCTAACGAAACAACTGCATCTTTTAAACTCGTTCCGTTTGGATTGTAGATTTGTTCAGGGGTTAATTCAAGTCCGGTTTTCTTCATCTCATTGAGTGGAAGTTTGTTGATAGCATCTAACATCCACATTCCCTCATCAAGAACTGCATTCGCAGTTGTACTTACAAATAATGCGAAAATTAAACTTAATAGATAGATTTTTGATTTCATCGTGATATTCTTTAGTTAAACTGTAAAATATTGTGGATAAAGATGCGAAAATTTGATGAGAGTTGCAAAAAAACTTGACAATTTACAACCATTGTCGTAAATTAGTCTGGGCATTAGATATGAGACTTTTAATAAAAATAAAACAGTTTATCATTGCTATTTTTGTAATACTTGTTTCGACTCAATTCGTTTATTCTGAGGATACAATTCTATTAAGTAATCTTCAGCCGCCTCCCACACCCACATTAGTCGCACCACGGCATAATGCCGACAATATTTCACCTCGTGTAAAATTTGTATGGAATTCTTCAACGGACGCTGATTATTATCGACTTAAAATTTGGACACCGGATTGGTGGTGGAGTCCACAGCAAATAATATTTGATGATTCTACATTAACAGATACAACATTTCAATTAGATACATTAAGATTTAATAAAGAATACAGATGGTGCGTGAGTGCACGAAACGATTCCGGTTCAAGTTCATTTTCACCAATATGGAGGTTCACTACACATCTTAACGACGCTCCTAAAATTGTAGTACCAATAACTGTGCGCAATAATGCAAATGATAGTATAATGATGCACTTTGGTGTGGCTGTTGGAGCTACATATTGCATTGATGAAGAATTTGGTGAATACGAACTACCCCCTTGTGCCCCCTGGGTTTTAGATTTTCGTTTTGTGGACCACAGGAGAGGTGCTGCCAGTTGTTTAGGTCCTGTTGGGGTGTGGCTTCATTTACAAGGCTGGGAAAAATATGCAAAGAGAGACACATTTCTATCTCTGTTTAGGTCTGAAACATATCCAATAAAGTTCAACTGGCCCTCTAATTTGTCTGAATTTTTTTCTGAAATGGTTTTAAGAGTTCCTCCCCTGCCAAATTTAAATATGCTTACAGATTCATCTTTGATATTGGATGATTCGTTATATTTTGTTGCTTATCTCAGAATAATTGGTACACCGATACCTTTCGGAATACCCGCAACTCCAGTCCTTCTTTCCCCACCTGATAACGCATCTATTTTTTCCGGGTATCATTACTTAGAATGGAAGCAATCCATTAAAGCATATCGGTATTGGCTGCAAGTTTCAACTGATTCAAATTTTGCGACTACAATAATAAATGATTCAACAATCAAAACAACTTCCTTCTTATTTACCAACATAGAACCTTTTGTAACCTACTACTGGCGGGTGCTTGCTTTCAACAGCGAAGGCAGCAGCAATTTTTCCGATGCATGGAGTTTTATTCTTTCGCCTTGTGATGTGAATGATGACCCGATAATAAGACGATTCTCATTATCACAAAATTATCCGAATCCGTTCAACTCACAATCCGTAGTGAGTTATGAAATCC
>JAUXOG010000130.1 GCA_030682385.1 Bacteroidota bacterium | reverse complement strand
GGGCGACATTAGTGCAAGCGTTTGATAACGCTGTTCGCTTTGTTGCAAAGCCTCTTCGGCTTGTTTGTGAGCTTTCCGTATTTTGAATTCTTCTATCTCCCGTTCTATTGCCGGCACCAAACGTGCGAGATTCATTTTCGTTATAAAGTCGTGGGCGCCTTCTTTCAGCGTCTCAACCGCTGCGTCTTCGCCAACACTGCCTGATACGATAATAAAGGGAATATCGAGGTTTGAGGCATGTAAAACTCTTAAAGCGTCGGGTCCGCTAAATTTTGGCATTTTATAATCTGAAATAATTATATCCCAATGCTCTTTAAGGGCTTTTTTCATAGCGGTGGCAGTCTCGACACGCTTGTGTGTCGGTTTGTAGCCGCCTTTTTTTAATTCGCGAAGAAGAAGCTGTACATCATCTTCTGAGTCTTCTACGATAAGAACTTTGAGTAGTTTGTTCATAGTTAGTCTTGTTTAAAGTATGTAGTATGTAGTATGTAGTATCTCGTATGGCAAAATTTTTCGGGCTGCGTCATCATACTACTTACTACCTACTGTTATCTGTCTTGCTCATTCCACCGGTGGCTCGTTCAGTATCAGCCAGTACACGCCTAATTTATGCACGGCTTCGAGGAAAACTTCAAAGTTCACCGGTTTTTTGATGTAGCTGTTGCTGCCCAATTCGTAAGCCGCTTTTAAGTCGCTCTGTTCTGTTGAGGAAGTTAGTACTACGACAGGATAGAGTTTTGTTTTTTCGTTAGAACGGATTTTTCTTAGCACTTCCAAGCCGTCGATTTTTGGTAATTTTAAATCGAGAAGAACAAGAGTCGGTTTAACTGCATTCGCTCCAAAAAGATGTTCGAGTGCTTCTTCGCCGTCGCGGGCGATGATTATTTTATTGACGATGTTGTTTTTTTTGAAAGCCCTCAACGTCAAATCGATATCGTCGGGGTTGTCTTCGATTAGTAGGATTATTTTTTCTTCCATGTTTTTGTTCCTTAGTAAAAGCTTGGCTTAGTAAGTAGAAGTTAGTATGTAGTATTTAGTAATGGGTTCGGCAAAATTTTTCAGGTTGCGAAATCATACTACTTAACATTTTATGAACTTCTTTATATTTTTCTAGTAAATGTATTTGTGTTTCATTTTCTATATAATTATGGTCATATGAAAAATCAATCCAGACTTCTGTTTCTCCTGCTTCACCGGCACAATCAATTAGTTTGCTGACAAAAGATTTAGGATATTTGCGATGATACCACGCTTCTGCAATGTTTGTAGGCACCGAACGCGACGATCTTCTGATTTGGTCAACTAACGAGTATTTCTCTTCCTTTGGAAACGTTTTGGTAATATTAAAAATCTCTAAAGCCAATTTATAGGATAGTTGAAAAACAATCAAATCCCGAAAACCGTGGTACTCTTTTTTAGTTTCCAAGCCTTTATCCTTTAATTATTCTACATACTACTTACTCCATACTACTTACTCCATACTACCTACTCCATACTACCTACTGCTCACAGCGTGAAATAAAACGCCGCACCTTTTCCTAACTCGCTTTCAGCCCAGATGCTGCCGCCGTGTTTCAAGATTATCCGCCGGACTGTTGCCAGACCAATACCCGTGCCGGGATAATCCTCTTTTCTGTGCAACCGCTGGAATGGATTAAATAGTTTATCAGCATACTTCATATCAAAACCGACTCCATTATCTTTTATGTAATATACTGTTTTACCTTCTTTTTCCAAAATTCCGAATTCAATACTTACATTTTTCCTTTTACTGGTAAATTTCCATGCGTTATTTAAGAGATTTTCCATAACTATTTTAAGCAAATTACTGTCGCCCGCTGCTTGAATATTATCCGCAATATTAAACACCGCTTTACGGTCCGTTTCTGAAGAGTTCAGTTTGTCTGTTATAGATTTAACGATTTTACTCATATCGACACTTCCTCGTATTAGTTCACGGCGGGATATTCGCGATAGATTCAATAAATCATCAATGAGTTGTGCCATTTCAGTTGCCCCGTTCCTAACCCGTTGTAAATGATGTTTACCTTCATTATCAAGTTTATCCGAATAATCCTCAAGCAGAGCAAGACTGAAACCATCTATCGCACGGAGCGGTGCACGCAAGTCGTGCGAGACCGAATATGAAAATGCTTCAAGCTCTTTGTTTGCTGATTGGAGTTCTGCGGTTCTCTCCGAAACGATATGCTCAAGTTGCAGTGTATGTTTTTTAACCTCCTCATACAACCTTGAATTCTCGATTGCGATTGCGGTTTGTGCTACTATTGATTCCAACAACTTCAGGTTTCTTTCTAAAGGTTTCTTATCGGTGCGGGTGAAAACACAAAGAACGCCAACGCATTTTTCTCCGATGACAAACGGAAACGCGGCATGGAAGCGTATGTCTTCTCCGCGAAGCACTTCGCGTGTAGCGTATTCTAACACATCTTCCTTCGTCTGCAATATCAGCGGCTTACATTCTTTGGCGCAATTGCCGCAGAGGCAATCACCGACTTTGATCTTATTGTTAGTGAGATCTTCAATTGTTTCCTGTGTAGCTCCTTTTTCTACTGCAAGCTCAAAAGTATTGTCGGGGTTGATGAGGCATACAGTTCCGCCTTCAAGCCCAACGACGTTTAGCGCTTCATCCATAACTTTATCGAGTATCAATTTCAGGTCAAAGGTACTCGTTGCGGATGCGATAATCTTGTTTATTGTTTCGAGTTCTTTGTTTGTGAGTTTGATTTCTTCTTCAGCACGATTGCGCTCGGTGATGTCTTCAACACTAGACCAGATAAATTTTTCACCTTCTCTCTCTATTATCAATCCATGCAATCGGACGGGAACGAGATGCCCGTCTTTGTGTATGTATTCTTTTTCATAGGAACCGTATCTGCCGGTTTCGTCCAACGATTTTAATTGCTGTTTCTCTTGTTCTTCGTATTTCTTGGGTGTGATGTCCCAATAGGAAAGCTTTAAAGTCTCTTCGACAGTCCGACCTAAAAGATTAGCGTATGCAGGATTCACATCGACGAGCGAGCCGTCCATTTTGCAAAGCACCAAGCCGATAGGTGATGAGTTGAAGAGGAGGCGGTTGTATGCTTCGCTCTTGCGGAGATTTCCTTCGATGCGTTTTTGATCTTCTAAAATGCTTAACAGCGCTTTCCGCGACCGCTCAGATTCTTGTAGTAGTTGTTGTGTGTTCATAGTTTGAGCTTCTTAATATTAGTAAACTGTTAAAACAGTTTAGCGTTGTTTTTCCACTTCTACAGACACCTCGATAAATCGAGGTGTTAATTTTTGGTTAACGACAGCGTTTACATTACACCCTAACCTCAGTTTAATATCTATAACCTATCAGTTTAGAATTAACACCTGACTTCAGTCAGGTGTTATGAAACTAAGTTATCTTATAGCCAACCGTTTTAACGGTTTAATCTTCTTTGATGTACTTCAATCCATAAGCTTCAATAAATTTATGAAATTCTTCTGCAAAAATTATTTTCCGGTGGTGCTCATCTTGATTCTTAATATACTGAACGACTCTTTCGACATCTGATTCTGATACGGAAAATGCACCGTAACCGCGACCCCATGCGAACTTAGTTCGTATTAAGTTGTTTTCATTTATCCAGTGAGATGAGCTACCCTTGAATAGCTTAAAAACATTTTCGATGGCTATATTCGTCGGTAAGTCTATAAGCGCATGAACGTGTTCGGGATTAACATGGTTAATCTTCATATAAATGTTATTCTCTTTTGAATAATCTGATATGTACGAGGAGACCGCATTCCTAACTTCAAGAGTATTCAGAAGTTTTTCTTTGCTGAGCGTACTCCACACAAGATGCAGCCAGCATTTTGTGTATGAGTGTAAGGACATAAGTTTTTCTCCTTTCTTAAATCTTGTTGTAAACTGTTAAAACAGTTTATTGGTTTAGTTTTGTTTTTATTTCACCTCGATAAATCGAGGTGTTAATTTTCGGTTTTTTGCACCTCACTGAAGTGAGGTGTTACTATATTTATTGTCTTTACCAAGTTGTTGCAATAATTCATTCACTTCCTTCTTAAGTTCACGGACACGGTCTTCTCGGTCTAACGTTACATTATGCCAGCGGCGGGGTTCTTCGATTCGGTTTTGTAGCTCGTGTGTCCGTTCCGTTACACGAACCTCAAGACTACTGCGTTCCTTCTCAATTTCAGTTTTTGCCTGATAAAGCTTGATGTTAGTTTTCTTCATATAAATAACAATAAACGCACCGATAATTATTACAATTATCAATAGGGCAATTAAATACCAGTACTTATTGGGCGCGTCCTCAAGAGTCAATTTACCATAATTTTTATAGTGTCCAATCCGCAATTCCATCATAAGTTCATGAACCGCCATATAGTCAAGAGGAACTGTCCAACCCTCGATTGCTGCAGCTCTTGCAGCCTCGCTTTCATAAGACAATTTCAGGAGTGCAATAACTACTTGCTGAGCTAATTCATCCGGCGTATGCTTCGTTTTTGCAAACGCCCATTCAGGATATAAGCGTGTGCTCAGAAGTTGCGGAAAATCTTCACGCACCTGCGGGTTCAGGATGCGAAAATCCGAAAGGTTTATCTTTCCTTCGGCTGCCATGCTTTCAAGAATACCGGTACGCATAGTGCCGGCATCAGCTTTGCCATCCCTTACGCCAAGAACTACAAGGTCGTGCGGAAAACCTGTAAATTCTAGTTCGGCAAAATCGCTGAAGGGGTCTATTCCCTTATCATTAAACTCGCGCCATACGCTTTGCCAGCCGCCTAAAGATCCTTTTTCAACTGCCATAAACTTTTTTCCTTTAAGGTCGCTCAAATCCGTTATATCATTTCTGTCCGCCTTTGTAAAAATCACAGCCCCGTACATATTTAATGGGTTGCCATGAAACAGCGTTTTCATTGTAGCAATTCTTGTTGTACCGTATGCTGATTCAAGTTCTACATAGTTTGAAGGATTAGTGATTACAAAATCCACCGCTTCAGACTCAACAGCTTTATGCAGCGAATCGTAACCTAATGGAACGATTGCAAAAGAGTGCGGTGGAATTTCTGCCGTTAAATAATTGGCGGTTGGTTTCCAGCGGATTAGTGCCTCTTCAGTTCCCCTATTAGCAAGAACGCCAATTTTTATTTGCGTTTGTGCTTGAGCATGTGGATTATTGCACAAGGAAAAAAGTATAACGAAAACAGGAAACATGGAGAGCATTCGTTCGGAAAAATATTTAACGCTTGACCGGATACACCGCTCTTTTTTTTGTAGTAGTTTTGTGTTCATAGTTTTACCTTCAATATTTACCACTCAGGCACTTAGTCCGTTAATGAAACAATTGTAAGATAAGATAGGACAGATTAAGAATCAAGCAGAAGGTTTCATATCATTGAATCATTGGATAAATGGTCAATCCTCCTACGTCCCGAATGCTTTCGGGACTTCGGCGGACGGGTGGTTAATTAAGAATTAGAGACATCTGAAAATTGGATATGTAACGCGGTGTACCATATAGTTTGCGATATGTAACATATTTCGTATATTTGGTATATATAAAAATCAAACAACATAAAGGATAAATCTATGCCTTTCAATCCAAAAATACCATATAACTTACCGCTGCTACCACCTCTACTGAACTTCAGACACGAGCGGTTTATCGACCTCATGCTGAAAGCAAGAACGGAGTTGGGAGAACTCAACGGTTATTCCCATTCGTTGCCGAACCCGATGCTCTTACTTTCTCCAACTGTTCTCAAAGAATCGGTTGCAAGTTCAAGCATTGAGAATATCAATACAACAGTCGAGCAGGTATTACAAATGCAGCTCTTCCCCGAAGCTGAACAGCAACAACCCGACAAAGAAGTATTGCGATACCGTGAAGCAGTCTATTGGGGATTTGACCAGCTAAAAAAACTTCCAATTTCAACCCGTCTCGTTCTTGGGATACACAAAAGACTTCTCCCAGAAACAAAGAACTCATACCGGACGCACCAGAATGCCATCTCGAATATCGCGACTGGTGAAATACACTATACTCCACCACCAGTACACCAGCTTTCACGCTTGGTCGGGAACTGGGAAAACTTTCTCCATACCGATGATTCAATCGACCCGCTCATAAAGTGTGCGATTGCTCATTATCAATTCGAAGCAATCCATCCGTTTGATGACGGAAATGGCAGAGCTGGTAGAATATTGATTGTACTTTATCTCATCGAGCAAAAACTTCTTAACCTTCCGATTTTATATATCAGCGGATACATCAACAAGAACCGCGCAGAGTATTACAGATTGTTACGTGCCGTTAGCTCGGATGAAAAGTGGAACGAGTTCATCTTGTACATGCTGAAGGGATTTCATTCGCAGGCAAAAGAGACTAAAGATGTTTTATTAAAACTTATAGCATTGCTACAGAAGTCGAGAGAAAGAGTTAAGGAAAAGCATAAAAAGATTTATTCTTCCGATTTGGTTGAAGCGTTATTTGCATCACCTATTATTTCTCCAGTCAATTTGGGAAAACGATTGGGTGTAAACTACAGAACCGCAAGCCGATACCTGACTGAGCTTGCCAAAGGAAAGTTTTTAAAGGAGAGCAGGGTAGGCAAGTATCATTTATTCATCAACAAACCATTGCTCGATTTGTTAAAAGGATAGAAACTAAACAAATAATTTTATGTAAATGCTACCAGTTCGGAGTTGCATTCAGAGGTCAATCCTCCTACGTCCCGAATGCTTTCGGGACGTAGGAGGACGGGTTGGGAATTAGATTGTTTTTTAACAAAGCCGGGATAGAATTTTTCGGCGCAATCGGGACAGATACCGTGAGTAAAACTTGCATCGGTGTGCTGCGAAATATATTGCTCAACTTTGTTCCAGTATCCTTTGTCGTCACGGATTTTTTTACAGGAGCTGCAAATGGAGAGCAACCCGTTTAATGTTTTGATATTTTTTAAAGCTTCTTGAAGTTCCCGTATTAATTCTTCACGCTCTTTTTCATATTTTTATTGAGCAGTTACATCACGGTAAATTCCATACACAGCAACCTGTCCTCCATCACCTGCAATCAGTGATCCGAGTATCGAGACGTTCAACAGCGTTCCATCCTTGCGGCAACGAATCGTATCGTAACTTAGGGCTTCACCGCTTATTACTTTTCCAGTGAGGGAATTCGCCTCATTACTTAAACCGGGGGTACAATCAAATCGTTAATCGGCTTCCCCACCGTTTCTTCTTCTGTGTACGAAAACAAATTGAAGAATTCGCGGTTTGCACGCATAACCTTATCGGATTTATCGAGGATTACAATTGCCAACGGTGAGCTTTTAAAGAGTTGTTCAAAATATGTTTTCTGTATTTTTAATTCTTTTGCCCCCTAAAAATATCGTTGCTCATTATCGTGTGCGAACAGAATGCAGTATCACGCATCATCTCCTTAATTTCTAATCCTTTCGATGACTTTACCCAAACCCTTTCGGTATCAGTCTGTTCATCGAATATTCTTCCTTATTTTAAAATTATCGGAGGTCTATTAACGTACGAACTTGATTAAGAACTTTCCACACCGTATATGGTTTCTGCATGAAATTTACATTTCCATATTTTTGCATTTCACTTTGTGCATCGGTTTCTATATGTCCACTCGCGATTATTACTTTTATTAACGGATTAATTTCTTTTAATTTTTTCAATAAATCCGCACCGTTTAATTTTGGCAGTCCTAAATCGGAAATGACGAGAGCAATCTCGTTCTTTTTTTCAATATATACTTGAAGAGCTTCGTATCCGTCGCGGGCAGTCATAACTTTATAACCTTTGCTTTCTAAAATATTTGTTACAATATCGAGAATCATTTCTTCATCTTCAACTACGAGTATCGTTTCGTTCCCTCCTGCGATGTTGGTTTTCTCATCTTGAATAACCGGAGTAACTTTTTCACCATTCGACAAGGCGGGAATATAAACATAGAATGTCGTTCCTTCGCCCACAGTCGATTCGACATCTATGTAACCGTTATGACTTTTTACGCTGCCATAAACTACCGCTAAACCAAGTCCCGTTCCTTTATCTTTTTCTTTAGTTGTAAAAAAAGGTTCAAATATTTTTTGCATAGTGGCTTCACTCATACCTGAACCGGTATCGGTAACTGATACGCATATATATGGAGCATCTTTTGCGTCTCTGAATTTCTTACGGACTATAGCAGTATCGACGACTTCAGTACGAACTGAAAGCGTACCACCTTTGGGCATTGCATCACGTGCGTTCACACATAAATTCAAAAATATTTGATGCAATTGGTTAACATCGGCTTTAACTAATGGTAATTTTTTATTGAGATCGACATTCATAGAAATTATTTTGGGGAATGTGCCTAATAACATTTTTAGGAATTCATTCAGAACATCGTTTAGTTGAACTGTTTCGAAATGTACTTCCGATTTGCGAGAAAACATCAGCAACTGACGGAGCAAACCTGTCCCCCGCTTTACTGCGTTTGTAATTGCATCAACACTTGCATTTAACCGTGCAGGGTCGGAGACGTTTTTTTCTATAATCGAGGTATGACCTAAAATGATACTTAACAAATTATTAAAATCGTGTGCAATTCCGCCGGCAAGTGCACCTAAACTTTCCATTTTTTGAACTTGACGCACTTGTTCTTCCAATTTTTCTCTTGTTGTAGTATCACGGGCAGAAGCTAATAATCCTATAACCTGCCCGTTTAAAATTTGTGGTGTAACGTTTATTTCGAAATTTATAAAAATACCAGATTTTGTTCGAAGGCGGAGATTAAATAACTGTAACGATTCACCATTGAATGCATTCGTCAAGTAATCTGAAGTCGATTGAACATCATCAAAGTAAACCAACTCTAGAAAATTTTTCCCAATCCATTCATCACTCGACCAACCTGTAATCCGTTCGAAGGATGGATTCAGAGATGTTATGATTCCTTGAGTCGAGATTTGTGCAATTACATCGCTCGAGGTATTAACGATAGTCCGGTATCGTTCTTCAGACTGAGAAATAATTTCTTCAGCCTGTACCCGTTCTGTTTCATCGATGATAAATCCTTTAAACTGAATTAACTCACCATTATCATCAAATTCACCAACAACGTTTTCGAGGATATAGATCATTTTTCCGTCTCGCCGCCTCATCTTGAAGCGAATGTCTTTCAACATTTTCTTTTCTTTGAGAAGCTGCAAAAATTCCGACCTGTCAGAAATACTTCCATATAGTTCACTCGCATTGTTATCTAAAACCTCATCAACAGAATCAAAGCCGAATATCTTCGCGAAGGCTTCGTTGCAAGCGAGGATTTTCCCGCTTGGAGTTGAAATAAAATCGCCTGTTAAATCGGCTTCGAAGAAACTACGGTAACGGTCTTCGCTTGCCAGCAACTTTTCCTCGGCTTGCTTTCGTTCTGTAATATCCTGTTTCACCGCAATGAAGTGTGTTATCTGATTTTCATCATCTTTGACTGGAGTAATAGTTGATTCTTCAAAATAAACCGTACCATCTTTTCTGCGATTAGCAAATTCACCTTTCCAGACACGTCCATCTAAAATTGTTTGCCATAAATTTTTATAGAACTCATCATCCTGAAGACCGGATTTTAAAACATTCGGATTATTTCCCAACACTTCCTCTGATATATAACCGGTGAGTTTAGTAAACGCTTGATTCACCCATTCGATTTTACCATTATTATCGGTTATGATTATTGTATTAGCAGAAGCTTCAAGTGCCGACTGTAACAGTTTTAGCTGTTCCGTTTGGTTTACATAGTCCGAACGGTCGCGCACAAAAATCATTTTTGCATTTCGATTTTTATGAATGAAAGCTTGAGAAGTAATTTCGGCAAAAATTATAGTTCCGTCTTTCTTCAAGTGCTGCCAAATACCCCCTGCGTCCAATCCGGGATTCTGCTTTTTTAGATGGTCAATTAACACCGGGATATCTTCTGTCGGACGTATATCCTTAATACTCATCGACAGAAATTCTTCTTCAGTATAACCATAATGTTTTATAGCCGCTTTGTTCACTGCAAGGAAGCGAAGTGTCTCGATATCATAAATCCACATCGGGTTTGCATTAATTTTGAATAACTCGAATTGCGACTCTTCTCGTGTACGGTACTTCAATAACGATAATTTATTTTTGAATACGTTGCGAATAGTTTGTTTCAGAATCGCCTCGTTGAATTCCCCTTTAACCAAATAATCAAGATTTTCTAAACTTTCGACCGCTGATTGCATTGAAATAATTTCTGAATGCGATTTGCAAAGAATAATAACCGGAAGATTCGGAGCTTCGCGGTTTATCTTTTTAATCATCTCAAATTTTTCATTATCTTTACGTGAACCTAAATTTGTAATTATCAAATCGAATTGTTTGTGTGCCAACATTTCGAGACCGACAGCTAAATTATCAACTGCTCTAATTTCAAATTCCTGATCGTACCCCGGTAATCCTTGCTTCTTGAGCATTGATGTAACGAACTTCGTGTATATCAAATTTTCTTCTACAAGAAGAACCTTTATAGCTATTTTCATTGTTTCTCTGAACATACTACACCCACATCTATCTTAATTGTTTTTTGAATTTTGAACGATCGAACTTACAACGTCGAATACTTTTGTAAACTCCGTTGCTTTATAAAAAAAGTAGTCGGCACCCATGCTGAAACTTTTATCACGATATTGAACATAAGGATAATTTGTAAGCATTATAACTACTGTGGAAGGCAGCTCTGTTTTGATATACTTTAATACTTCTAAACCATTCCCTTCTTTTAAGCGGATATCGAGCACAACTACATCGGGTTTTAATTCCGATATTTTAGTGATAGCATCATTTTGATTATCAGCTTCACCAATTATTTCGACGACCTCAATTTGCTCAAGCATTTGAATCAATCTGACTTTCATCATCGGTGAATCTTCAACTATAAATAATTTCATTCTAATATTCCTTTCAATTCACCTTAAATATAACTTATGGAGAAAGCGAAATAAATCGGACAAATATCTTTTTTTTTATAGGTGTTTGTCCTATGGCTTAAGGGAGGGAAATTTCCGATATTTGAACCGGTATGATCACCGATATTACAGGAAGTTTTCTAAAGGTTTTTCGTTTCTTTTAAAAAAGTGCGGAAGTCAGGAGAGTGGTTAAATTTCCGATATTTAAAGCTCATTGAGCAGCGATATACCGGAAGTTTAATATCTAACTTCGGAAGGTTTAGTATTAGATCACTTTAATTTTTTTACCTACAGTTTCAAAGGCATCCAACGCCCGGTCGATCTGTTTTTTAGTCAAAGCGGCTGAGATTTGGGCACGCAGCCGGGCTTCGCCTTTGGGTACTACCGGATACCATAACCCTTTGATGTAAACTCCGGCTTTGAGTAATGCTGCGCTCATATCCTGTGCAACCGATGCATCGCCTAACATAATCGGTACAATCGGGTGGTCTCCCTCGAGTATTGTAAAGCCGAGGGCTTTAATTTCTTTTCTGAAATATGCAGTGTTGTCGTGTAAATGCTGAACAATAGAATGATCCTTGCTCAACAAATCAAATGCAGCCATCGCACCGAAAACAATTGCGGGTGGCAGCGAATTCGAGAATGTATATGGACGTGATTTCTGACGCAGGTATGTTATCAACTCTTTTTTACCGCTGATATAACCGCCGGCTGCACCCCCCATTGCTTTACCGAGTGTTCCTGTTATAACATCGATTTTACCAAGCACACCTTTTGCTTCTGGCGTACCTCGCCCAGTTTTACCGGAAACACCAATTGCGTGCGAATCGTCAACAAAAATTAGAGCGTTATATTTTTTACCCAACTCAACAATTTTATCGAGCGGAGCTAAATAGCCTTCCATACTGAAAGCGCCATCGGTCGCAATAATTTTGAAGCGGTAATTTTTATTTTTATCAGCTTCCAATAACTTTTCAAGTTCTTCCATATCAGCGTGATTATATATTTTCTTATTTGTCGTCTCCGCTTTGCACAACCGCTGTCCATCGATTATACTTGCATGATTCAGTTTATCACTATACAACACATCTTTGTAATTATCGAAACCTAACTTTTCATTCGTAAGTGAAGCAAAGAAACCTTCGTTGGCAGAAAAGCACGAGGAAAATAAAATGGTGTCTTCCGTCCCTACAAACTTTGAGATTTTTTTTTCAAGCTGCAAGTGAATATCCTGAGTTCCACAAATAAACCGCACTGATGCAATACCATAGCCATACTCTTTAATGCCTTCTATTGCAGCTTTTTTAATTACCGGATGGTCGGATAAGCCGAGATAATTATTTGACGCAAGCATTACAACATTTTTACCATTAACTTTAACCACTCCTCCCTGCGGACCTTGAAGCGGAGTTTCGTGCTTACAAGTGTTTGATTCTTGTAATCTTTTTAATTCATTTTTTATGATTGTTGTTATATCCATATTAATTCTCGTTTGTTAGTTTCGAACTCATCCCCTATCAAAGTTTAATCTCAGTTCCCCTTCTCTTGGTAAGAGAAGGGGGAGCAAAGCTTAAATTCAGTCAGGGGTTGAGTTTGCTGCTTCCTGAAAATATTCTTTCAATTTTATTAACACATTCTCTAAATTATTTTCTATCTCTTCATTTTTGAATCTTAGAACATCTAAACTCAGGTCGTTCATTATACATGTTCTGAATTCATCATGCTTTTTGTTATAATCGTGAATCTTACCATCAATTTCAACAACTAATTTGTATTCGTAACAATAAAAATCCGCTATGTAAAATGTTTCTTCCCCATAGATATCAAAAAATATTGGATATTGACGATAAAATTTCTTATTCAAGAATTTTTTGTTTCTAACAGCTTCCCAGAATATTTTCTCAGTCTTAGTAGCATTTTTTCTGAGTTTTCTGCAAAGTTGTTTTGCTACCTCAACAAGTCTATGGTCTTTTGTTAAACTCATTGATTATTTTGTTTCGAACTCATCCCCTTTCAAAGTTCATTCATAGCTCCCCTTCTCTTTGTAAGAGAAGGGGGAGTTTGGCTCAAACTCAGTCAGGGGGTTGAGTTTGTTTATTATTATCGAACTCATCCCCTATCAGATATAAATCAACTAAGGGTTGAGTTCTTAATTCAATACCGGTGTTCATATCAAGGTTAAAGGCGTCTCCACGGCAAATTGTGAACACGCCTTTATAAATATAGAAAAGAAAATGATGGAATTCAATTGCCATTCTCCTTAAATTTTTGTAAGTTTTAATAGGTTTGAAAACAACTTTCGTAAAGGAAAGGATTCCCCGTACCTATAATTTAAAATAGACCGATAGTAAACTTTAATGCCAAGAATAAATCAAAAGAAGAAAAAGATCGGAAGAAAAGAAAGAAAAGTATCTCCTTCTAAATTAAAGATAGCCGAACAGCACCCCGCTTATGCTGTAGGCAGATCGAATTCAGAACTAAAACTATCTCTTGATTCGATTGATCATAACAAAAGCGATGTATTGCTCAACATAAAAGATGCTGCCTCATGGGCTTCAGAATTATTAGGTAAAAATGTAACTCCTTCTAACATCTCTTACTTAATTCAGTATGGTCGAATAAGTAAAATTGGCAACAATGGAAATGTACAGATTTCCAAAAAAGAATTAATTGAATACTACAAATCATACAACGGTAATAGGGAAGTTTCTTGGAAGGATCAGCTTGGAAAGGATTTAAATTGGGCACTTTCATTCGACCAATTCAAGGAAGCTGAGACCACCAAACACGTCCATCGTCTGCATCCATACAAAGGAAAATTCATTCCGCAGCTTGTAGAATATTTTCTCGACAGCCATACCGATACCTTTAAGAAGGAAGTATATTTTCATAAGAACGATATTATTCTCGATCCATTTTGCGGAAGCGGAACAATGCTCGTACAGGCAAGTGAATTGGGAATGCACGCCATCGGCATCGATGTCTCTGCTTTCAATGCGCTGATAAGTAATTGTAAAGTAACAAGATTTGATTTAGCCGATGTGCAAAAAGAAATCAGTAGAATTACGCACACCTTGAAAAGTTTTCTCACTAACTCTCACACAGTCGAATTTGAGAATAAGTTATTGCAAGAGTTATATAAGTTTAACAATGAATATTTTCCTGTGCCTGAATACAAGTACAAAGTTCAAAGAGATGAAATAGACGAAGAGTCTTACGGAACGGAGAAAGCGAAAGTATTTTTACCAATTTACCAAAAGCTCATAAAAGATTACAATATTAAATTACGACAAGACAGCGAAGATACGTTTTTAGGTAAATGGTACTCCCACCATATACGCAATGAAATTGAATTCGTATTCTCTGAAATAAAAAAGATCAAGAACGTAGAAACAAAAAAAATCGTAAGTATTATTTTAAGTCGGACAATTCGCTCCTGTCGCGCAACTATGCACGCAGATTTGGCAACCCTCCTAGAACCGATAACGACAACATATTATTGTGCAAAACACGGAAAAATATGCAAACCACTCTTCTCTATACTAAAATGGTGGGAAACTTATACGAAAGACACTGTAAGACGATTGGTTAATTTTGGGAAATTACAGACAAAGACGTTTCAATTCTGTTTAACCGGTGATAGCAGAACTATTGATATTGCAACTCAACTTGAAAAGAAAAATCCTGATCTAGCGTTACTTGTGAAAAGAAAAAAAATAACAGGAATATTTTCCAGCCCACCGTATGTTGGATTGATTGATTACCACGAGCAACATGCCTACGCGTACAATCTTTTTGGTTTTAAGCGACAGGATGAACTTGAGATCGGTCCGTTATCCAAAGGACAGGGAAGAGAAGCGAAAGAAAGCTATGTAAAAAACATCGCCGAGGTATTAAATAATTGTAAAAGATTTATGACTAAAGACTACAACGTATTTTTAGTAGCAAACGACAAATGGAATTTGTACCCCTCCATTGCCGAACAAGCAGGAATGAAGATCGTAAATCAGTACAAACGACCTGTATTAAATCGCACCGAAAAGGATAAGGGTGCGTATTCGGAAATTATTTTTCATTTGAAGGAGAAGTTATAATGCTATCTGCTGACAAAAAAGAAAAAATCGCTCATGCAGTAATTAAAACACTTTATTCCAAATTTAGTGATTTCCCTGAAGATGCATCTGAAAACAGGAATGCCCCTTTTCACGAAGCATTTCTGAACGCTTTCCAACATAAGTTTGCAGGAAAAGTTTCTGATATTTCCTTTTTTATTAGTTTAAGTTCTTGGTTCCATGGATTAAATACAACGTTAGGACAATCATTTTTCGAAAAGGTGTCACATATTCTTTGCGATGGAATGAAAAGAGAATTAATTTCGCTATCGCAGCAGACTACAATAACCGATATAATTACCGATTTAAAAAATAGAACTCAAACCTCAAATTTAACGAAAGAAAATAATTTAATTTTTCAAAATAATATGCCTGCGGATCGAGACATAGCAAACTTTACAGCTGATTGTTACTTTGAAGATGATACAATAGTCGCTATAGAACTAAAAACAGTTAAACCCAACAGTGGGATTTTCAAAAACGAAAAAGATAAAATTCTTTCGGCAAAAGCAGGTTTAAAAAATGCCAATCCTACAAAAGAAGTTTATTTTTATTTAGGATTTCCTTTTGATCCGTTAAGCGAGGAGCCGACTGGCTCGGATAAAATGAGGTTTATGAATTACAGCGTTGATTTTACTAAATTTTTTGATCCCAGTGAAGTTTTACTAGCCGATGAACTTTGGAATTTTCTATCGGGTGATTCGAACACAATGAAGCAGTTAATTGATATTATTAATGCCGTTGCCACTCCTAAATTCATAGAAAAATATAACTTCTTAAATACCCCAAGCAATAAATCAACCGATCTCAATCGTTATCTGCAACAACTTCATGAATGGAATCTAAAATTGGATGTTTCAATAGTAACAAACGAAGCAACTATTCAAAGCAAACTAGAAAACAATAAGAGATTGTCAAGGATTTATAGCCAACCCATTTTTAAAGAAGGCGAATATAATATTGAACGTCTCAATGCCCTAAATAATTTGTTGAATTAATAATACGAAATAATAGTTATGAACAAAAACAAAATACTTTACAAATTAACAGTCGAAGATTTTCAGAATGTAGCACTCGAAGAAATAGAAAGAAAATTGAGTAACAAAGAAATTGAAATTGTAAAGAAGTCTGTCGAGGATAACATACCTTGGTACGACGTAATATCTAATTCTCTCATCGAAATTAAATTAGCTGCAAATAAATGACTATAGTTTATGAAATCCATTTTTCTTATTCTAATTTTTGCAAAGATTTAAAACCTTCCTGACGCTTCTCAATAAAAACATACCAGCTTCCCAATATAAAAACTGTGAAACGGGTGAGTTTCAACCCCATCCCATTTGGGAAAAAGTTGAACCGGAGTTGCAGAACTTAAATAGATATTGCTATTGGAGGGAATTATGTGTATGTTGAATAGTCAAATAACAGTACCCCGTTAGCACAATTCATAAAGGGTTGTTTTACTTAGCACGTTTTTTTGCAGTATTCGCACGCTTTTAGCACCAGCTGATGTACCCGTTGTCTCCTTTCAAGGTCAGAGTCGCCAGCAATCGAAACACGCAGAGTCGGAAAAAACTCCGATGAAGCGATCCAGGATATAAAAGCCACGGTTTCCGGCGTACACTTTACCGAGCCCCTTACGGGGACGGATTCATAACAAAACAGTTCCGCCAAGGGCGGGATAAAAGAAAGGATAGTTCCATGGAAAAAGGAACAGTCAAATGGTTCAACGGAGCAAAAGGTTACGGCTTCATTTCACGTCAAGGTGGCGAAGATGTATTCGTCCATCACAAATCGATCGTCGGAGAAGGTTATAAAAACCTTAACGAAGGCGACCAAGTGAAATTCGAAGTTGAAAACGGTCCCAAAGGACTTCAAGCTACTAACGTATCAGTCGTCTAATAAGTAGCGATAGATTTACGTTTAACTACAAACCCCGCTCCGATTTTTTCGAGGCGGGGTTTTGTGTTTTAGGAGGGTCTTCATCAAATTTGATTAGTTTGAAAAAGTATATTATATTGATTCTAAACTTCTGCCAATACATTATATTGGCAGTAAAAAAGAATCATAATAACTTGCTATGGAAAAGATTATTAAATATTTTAGGTCCAATATGGGCTATGCGAGGATGAAAGATCTCAAGAAAGCATCGTTTCAGACAAGAGATATTTCAGCTCTGCTAAAAGAAGGTATCATTGAAAGAGTGAAGCCGGGGCTTTATCGACTTGTAGATATTAAAGGTAAAGATGTAACAAACCTCAGTATGCTGGATGTATGCCAGGCCGTTCCAAAAGGTGTGATATGTCTTGTTACTGCTCTTTCATATTACAATCTTTCAACATTCAATCCGTCGGAGATTTACATAGCGATTCCACATGCAACAAAACCGCTGAAAGTAAATTATCCTCCAATTAAATATTTCTATTTTAGAGAACGTTTCTTTAAATATGGCATTGACAAAATAGAAACAAAGATGGGTGAAATTAAAATCTACAATAAAGAAAAAACTGTCTGTGATATGTTCCGCTACCGGAATAAGCTCGGTACAGATATTGCCCTTGAAGGACTTAAGAGCTATCTCAAACTGAAAGAGGCGAACATAAACAAGCTCAATAAATATGCAGAGATCTGCCAGGTGAAAACTGTAATGATGCCGTATGTGAGAGCAATCGTCGGATAATGAAGAGTGGAGAGCCAAAACGAAGCAAACAAATTAAGGACCTAACTGCGTCAGTCAAAACCCGGCTTCTTAATATAGCAAAGCAAACCAATCGTGATTTCAACGCAGTTCTTTTACAATATTTTCAAGAACGTTTCCTTTACCGGTTATCTATCTCTCAATATCAAAACGGGTTCATACTCAAAGGTGCGCTATTACTTTTAACTCATCGGATGTCCCGCCTCCGACCGACAAGGGATATTGATTTCTTGGGACAAGGTATTTCCAATGCTCCTGACAATATCGAAAAAATAATGCAGGAGATTGTTGCAATTGATTGTGAAGATGGTGTGATATTCGATCCTAAAACTGTTACTGCCGATGAAATTATTGAGAGTGCAGATTATCAAGGTGTCCGAGTTCGCGTTGAGGCAACTTTAGGTGGTATAAAGGAAGTACTTTGGATGGATGTTGCTTTCGGAGATAAAATTGTGGGCGGTCCTTATCAAACGGATTTCCCGGTCCTCCTTGAGCAGATGCCAGTACCGAAGATTAGCGTTTACTCCATAGAATCATCGATAGCTGAAAAATTTGAATCGCTTGTGAAGCTAAGTTTTGTATCGAGCCGGATGAAAGATATTTACGATATACTGTTTCAAGCCGAGAATGTGGACTTCTTATTTGATAATCTTCGTGAAGCTATTATAGCTACGTTTCAACACAGAAGAACGCCCATTGAAGATCGAAGCGTTATTTTCAGTAATGACTTCAAACAGAATTCCGATAAACAGAAACAGTGGAAAGCATTCCTAAGTAGAAATCGATTGACCTTTAACGAAAGTTTTCTGGATGTGATAAACAAGCTTGAGCTTTTTCTTGAACCGGTATGCACTAATGATCCAGCACTGAAGAACACCAAATGGGATAATAAAGCTTGGAGATGGAAACGGCTTTGAGGATTTCGTATGAGAGGTTTATAGATTCTTTAGTATAATAGTTCCATGGAAAAAGGAACAGTCAAATGGTTCAACGGAGCAAAAGGTTACGGCTTCATTTCACGTCAAGGTGGCGAAGATGTATTCGTCCATCACAAATCAATCGTCGGAGAAGGTTTTAAAAACCTTAACGAAGGCGATCAAGTGAAATTTGAAGTTGAAAACGGTCCAAAAGGACTTCAAGCTACTAACGTATCAGTTATCTAATAAGTAGCGATAGATACGCGTTTAACAAACCCCGCTCCGATTAATTCGAGGCGGGGTTTTGTGTTTATATTTCGAAGTTCAGATGTGCTTCCTCTGTTAACCAGAGCCATGGGAGGATGTATTTAGCGCCACCTAATTTGTATTGTCTATTGAGTCCCATTCACGAACGATTGCCCCAGTACGAGGTAGTGAAGAAAGTATATCTAAAAATATTCGCTTAGCTTTTTGTTTGGATTTCATTTTATCCTTCATATTTATTGATAATTCTTCTCCTATCCTCATTATCTTTATCCCCCTTGTAATAAATTTCAATCAACTCAACCTTATCATCTTCTTCAAAGTAAGCGTAAATTACTCGATCCCGAATGCTTTCGGGACGGATTGAACTCCTTTACCTTTCATAAATCGGCAAGCAAATTTTCTTGCTTTGATAATCTTTGGCTGGTCAAATCCCAAGTCAGGGATGCGGAGAATACCGCCGTTGTCCTCTCCTAATTTATGTTATGGGACCAGTCCGAACTTGATAAAATTATCAAGGTCTTCTTCCAACGTCCTGAATCGCTTAAGAAGTTTTAACAGGTCTTTCTCAAACTCAGGTAAACGTTCTATCTGTTTAAACATTATGCCATCCAATCATCATTCTGAGAATTAGTAAGCTTTGTGAGATTTTTCGTCCTCATTCCATTCGGATTCAGAATAACAAAAAGAGTCAATGTCATTCTGAACGAAGTCCACATTAGTGGACGGAGTGAAGAATCTACATGTCGAAGAATGGCATTTATCCATACCAACCATCACTCAGATCGTTCCAATCCTGATTTATCGATTCAATCAACTTTATTTTCTTTACTCTTAACCACCCCTTAATTCTTTTTTCAAAAGTGATTGCTTCATGAACGTTAGTTGTACTAACATAATACATCAATCGCGTTAAATTATATTTACTAGTGAAACCCGGAATTAATTTGTGCTTGTGTTCGTACACACGTCGCTCAAGATTATTCGTCATTCCGGTGTACAATACACCGTTCTTCTTGTTGGTCATTATGTATGTGTAATAATTTTTCACTTTTACAACAATACTTGTAATTCTCAGTGTCGCGAAGAATCTAAAACCTTAAACAGATTCTTCGTCCTCGTTTCACTCGGACTCAGAATGACATTACTCATTTGGATACTCCCTTACAGAATACGGTGCTGTCCGGTAAAAAACTGCTTCGTACTCAATAATTGTTCCTTCTTCTGCTGTTCGCCACGGTACATCGTTATGAGAATAATCGCTAATCTGTTGTGCATTCATATCGGAGAGACGGTTTAAAACATCTTCAATTACCTCAAGCTCTGTGGCGCTTAGCTTGGATAGATCGGGTCTCCGTACCGATCCCGAATGCGTTCGGGATTAACTTTTTCGATATCACCGTCGTTTATCATTCGCTCGGCTATTTTTGCAAACTCGATGGGCGTAGGACCGAAGTGATTCTTTTGGTACTGAGCACCAATCAACTGCTCCTCGTATTTTTCGTAATAATTAAAATCAATGAAGTAGAGTAGTTTATAAATTACAGTCTCTCCAATATTTGGTCTTGATCCAACTCGGTGAAGGATATAGAGAAAAACCTCTTTGAATTTTTCCATGTTCTTTTGAGGAACATTGATTCTTATTTGAGGTTCTTCTGCATCCTTTTTGTGGGGGCGTGAATGTTTTGGTTTTTCAGTATCGCTCAGTATTACCTCCGGCTCTTTCTTTAAATCGAGTATCGTCTCAACCGGGAGATGAAAAGCACTTGAAAGTTTGATTAATTCATCCGCTGTAACGGTTCGCTCACCACGCTCAATTTGAGAGATGGCGTCCCGAATGCGTTCGGGAGGGAGATTTAGCTTCTTCGCAAGAGTATCCTGGCTGATATCTAAGCGCTCTCTTATCGCTTTTATTTTTTTCCAAGTTTCTTATAAAAATCACTCATAACAATCACCTTTTAAGTTGCTACAATATAATCAAACAAAATTATATCTAATACGAGAAATATGTTCCAAATTGTTCTGAGATTTACGCCAATCGACCTATACAGTATCCTCACAACACAATAAAATTTCTATACTACTCACTAATCTGAGCAGTTTCAGTAACGTTGATTCTTACATCCCGTACATCGCTATTATTTCGTCTTTCTTTTTACCTAAAATTTTATACTTCTCCCCGATTTTTGTAAAAGCAGCAATTGCTTTGTCGAGATGTTCTCTCTCGTGGTCTGCCGAAATCTGCGTCCTTATTCGTGCCTGACCCTGAGGGACAACCGGGAAGAAGAATCCAACCACATAAATACCTTCATCGTACAGATCGCGTGCTACATCCTGTGCAAGTTTTGCGTTGTAAAGCATCACCGGAACAATCGGACTATCTCCCTTCTTAATATCGAGTCCGGCTTGGATCATCTTCTCACGGAAGTATGTAGTGTTGGCTTCAAGTTTATCGCGCCGGTCTGTTGACTTGGAGATAATATCGATCACTTTGATTGCTGCGGCTACCACAACAGGCGGGACCGTATTGGAAAACAGGTAAGGACGGGCGCGCTGACGGCACATTTCAACAATCTCTTTCTTTCCACTCACACATCCGCCCGCCGCACCGCCAAGAGCTTTGCCAAGTGTCGTAGTAATCACATCCACTTTATCCATAACTCCGCAATGCTCGTGCGTTCCTCTGCCGTGTTTTCCTATAAAACCGGTTGCGTGTGAATCGTCAACCATAACCATCGCATCATACTTCACTGCAAGTTCACAAATCTTATCCAATTTAACAATGTCGCCATCCATCGAGAAAACCCCATCGGTAATAATTAATCGCAATCTGCAATGCTGAGTTTCCTGTAATTTTTCCTCGAGGTGTGCCATATCGGAATGCTTGTAATTGTAGAGCTGAGCTTTACAAAGCCGCATTCCATCAACAATCGAAGCATGAACTAGTCTATCAGCAATCATCGCATCGTCCTTATCGAGCATAACGTCGAAAAGTCCGGCGTTCGCTTCCATACAGGATGGAAATAGGAGCGTATCTTCCATACCAAGAAATTCAGACAGTTTGGTCTCAAGCTCGCGATGAATATCCTGAGTCCCGCAAATGAACCGCACCGACGATAGTCCATATCCCCTCTCATCAAGACCTTTGTGAGCCGCGGCTATAACATCGGGATGACTTGATAGACCGAGATAATTGTTAGCACAGAAATTCAACACATCCTTTGAGGGCGCACCGGCGGGATATTCGACTTTTATCTTTGCCGCTTGCTGCGATTTGATGTAGCGTTCTTCTTTAAAAATTCCCGCCTTGCGGATGCCATTTAATTCATCCTCGTAGAATGATTTCGCTTTCTCACTGTATGCCATATATCCTCCTTATATTTTAGTAAATTCTTTTAAAAGCACGATGATGTTATTTACTGAATCGAACGCTTCGGGTGTCGCCTTATCATCTGGAATTTTGACCAGGAATTTTTTTTCGAGAAACATTTTTAATGATACCATAGAAAACGAATCAACTATCCCGCTCGAGATGAGCTTTGTGTTTTCATTGACTTCTGTAGTTGAATCTTCTTCGAGATATTCTTTTTTAACGTAATCGATAATTAATTTTTTAATTTCTTCCGACATAATTGCTCCTATAATTTATAGATAATGAATGATGATTTATTTTTGCTAGTTACAATAAGATTCTTTAAGCACTTAATGAATTAAATACGAAATTCTAATATCGAAATTCGAAACAAATTCTAATTCTCAAATATCTAAATTGATTCTCGGGTTTTAATATTTGGAAATTGTTTAGTCCGCCTTGGCGGATTAGAGTTTCGGATTTAATATTTATTTTTCTATTTTAATCATTTTCTAATGTCGATATATCTCCAATCTCCTCACCCCATTCTTGCGCACGGAGAAGACGCCGCATTATTTTACCGCTGCGAGTTTTTGGAAGCGACGGGACGAACTCGATATCTTGAGGCATTGCTAAAGGAGAAAGTTTCTTCCGTATAAAATTCATGATATCTAATTCTAAATCGCCGCTTGGTTCAAAACCGGGTTTGAGCGCGATGAATGCTTTTACTACTTCCATATTTACAGGGTCGGGTTTTCCAATCGCAGCCGACTCAGCAACAGCTTTGTGTTCGAGCAGCGCAGATTCAATCTCAAACGGACCGACGAGATGTCCTGCGGTATTAATAACGTCATCATCACGTCCAACAAACCAGAAATAACCTTCGTTATCGATGCTTGAACGGTCGCCGCAAATGTACCAGCCATTTTTAAACTTGCCCTCATAAGTTTCTTTATTGTTCCAATAAGTTCGCATCATTGAGGGCCAGCCGGGTTTGAGGGCGATTAAACCGACTGTACCCGGAGTTTCAATCGGTTCATAAGTCTTTGCGTTCACAACAGTTGCAGTAACCCCAGGGAATGCTTTCCCCATTGATCCTGGTTTTATTTTCATTCCCGGGAAATTCGTTATCACTATCGCACCGGTTTCAGTTTGCCAATATGTATCATAAAACGGTTTACCGAATGCTTTCTCAGACCAGATAACAGCTTCAGCGTTCAACGGCTCACCAACACTTGCAAGATGGCGGAGTGATGACAGGTCGTACTTCTTTACAACATCCAATCCCTCCTTCATCAATAAACGGATTGCAGTCGGTGCTGAATACCACATCGTAACTTTATATTTCTGAATAAACGCATACCACTTCTCGGTGCCGAAGCCGGCATCCAAAACAACTTGCGTAACACCGTTTGCCCACGAACCGATAATGCCGTATGATGTTCCCGTTACCCATCCGGGGTCGGCTGTACACCAGTAAATATCATCGGGGTGCAAATCGAGAACCCATTTTGATGTAATGTACTGAGCAATAATTGATGAATGAACGTGTTGAGCCCCTTTTGGTTTACCCGTAGTGCCGGAAGTGTAGTGTAAAACAGAAGGCACTTCCGGTCCCACTTTTACGATATCGAACTTATCTACCTTATGGGCTTTCGCCATACAAAAATGAATTTCATTGACCTGAGGTGTTGTGTCATCAGCATCGATAATGATGATTTTTGTAAGCTCAGGAAGTTTGTCTTTTATTCTCCGGACTTTTCCTAAATGTTTTTTCTGTGTAATTATTGCTTTGGTTTTTGCATCGTCCAAGCGGGTGAACAATGCTTCTTCTCCAAATGCAGAGAAGAGCGGCTGAGCTATACCGCCCATCTTTAAGATTCCAATAAATCCTAAATACAATTCAGGAACTTTATCCATGAAAAGACAAACACGGTCGCCAACGTTTACTCCATTATCCTGCAATAACTTTGCAATCGTATTACTGTGCACACGTATATCGTCGTAGGTGAATTTTTTAACCTCGCCGGTGAATCCTTCCCATATTAATGCCAACTTATTGGCATCGCCTTTTTCGCAAATTCGGTCGGAGCAGTAATAACCGATATTGTACATTCCGTTTTTACCGTACTCCAATTCCTTTTCTGATTGTTCCCATTTAAAAGTTTTGTATTTTTCTTCGTATGAACCGATGTTACTCATGAATTCTCCTTTTATTAATCACTCTATTATGACTACCGCTGCTACATAATTTTTAGTTTGTGCAAATGAATTATTAATTTTAGTTATTTGCATCTTATCCGAAACTTCCTTCAGAAAGCCGGAAAGTTTAATTTCCCACAATTCCGATATTTCGATATTATGCCAATAAGACCCGTAATGCAAACCTGTTCCCAAAGATTTCATCGTTGCTTCTTTAAGAGCGAAAGCTTTTGCAACTTGAACAGATATGGGATTACGAGTTAGGACGACAGATATTTCGTAATCACTCAAAATCTGATTTACGAAATCCCGATCGTTATTGATATTTTCGAACCTATCGAGGTTGACAATATCAACACCAATACCTTTGACCATTTTATTCGGTTTAAATTATAGTTATAAAATTAAGATAGAAGAACGAGGATAAAACTTGATTGGTGAGTAAATATATAAAATTTTTATTTAAAATCACAAGTTAAGAGCGAGGAGCGAGGAGAGGTGAGTCCGTCAGTTGACGGAAGCAGTGAGGAATGAGCGATGAGTGTCTTGTACTGCAAATTTTTAACAATACTTCTTATAGCAATAATCCAGCCTCAGAAGAAAATCGTAATATTGTAGAGCCAATTTTGATTTCGTGTACACCATACAAGAACTTTTTGGTTTCAACTCGAACTCCATCGACAAATGTCCCAACTGTACTCCCCAGATCATAAACCCAAACATCACGGCGAAAATTAATAATTACACAATGTCGTCTACTCACCGAGTTATCCTTGATGTATATTGAGTTTGTATCAGATCTACCAATAGTAATTAATCTTTCAGTAAAATACTTACTCTCCTCAAGCGAATTTTCAATTACCACTGTATTCACGCTTTTAGTATTATTTGTGTTGCCAAACTTATAATCTTGAAACAACATTTTACTCTTTAACGATTTGGGATCGTCAATATTCCAAGATTTATGGGGTTCAGTAATTACATTATAATTGTAGATGACAAATGGGTTATCAGAATTTGGTCGGATTGTATTTGAAATATTATTTAGATTATGATTAGACATGATTTGGCATAATAAGTAATTATTATCGAAGACACCATTTTTTCCCAGAGCATATCCTGCAAATTCCATTCCCAATTCATACCGATCAGTTAGATAGAAACAATGAACTAATAAGTTGTGGGCTTCTAAGTCTGTAGGATAACGTTGTAGATGATCATTTAATAATGAGATTGCTTTGGCATAATTACCGTACTCTAAATTGATCCACCCTAATTCCTTCTGGATATCTGCTCTAAGATTATTTTTGAGTGATTGTTCCAGATGTATTTTAGCTTCCTTGAGATGCAGTAACCGAAGATGATACCTGCCAGCAACAATATGAGCTGATACTAAGTCTGGTGATTCATCCAATGCTTTTTGGATAAAGCTAAAAGCTTTCTTCCATTTTTTAAGACGCATGAGCCGCTCAGCATTTAACACCAACTCATGGGCTTTGATACGATTTTTATCAAGCACAAAAGGAGTGCTTCTGCTTTGTATCGCTTCTCGAAAGTCATTCGCGGTTTGGAAGCGTAATTCTGGTATTGGGTTCGTGGCTTTTAAGAGTATTTCTTGAACCCAACGCGGTAATTCAGAGGAAATAAAATCACCTCTTACTTTTGAATTTAGGATTTCGGTTTCATCTAAACCTCTAAACGGATTCTTTCCTGTAACTAATTCTAACAAGGTTATTCCAAGCGAATATATATCTACACGTGGATCTTTCTCTGAAACATCATCTTGCAGAAATAACTCGGGCGCCATATATAAAATTGTTCCCCCAAGTGTGTTAGCAACTCCAAAATCTCCTATTTTTAACTTACCATCTTCTGTAAATAATATGTTTTCCGGTTTAATATCGTGATGGAAAATCTCACGCTCATGCATGAAGGCGAGAACATCAGCTATCCGTATCCCTATTTGGAACGCAAGATTAGGATCGAGTTGATTTACATTTTTAAGTCTATCTCTGAGACTTCCGCCAGAGCAATATTCCATAACTAAATGGAGCTTTCCGGACTCTACAAAATGATGATAGAATGTTACTGCAAATGGATGATTAACTTGCGCAAGATGTTGCATCTCGTACAATATATTTTTCTGCTCAACATTCTTCTCTTCTTTTAAAACCTTTATAGCGACTTGACGATTTTTGACTAATTCATCGCTTGCAAGGAAAACCTGACCAAAACCACCTGCGCCGAGGATGCGAATGATTCGATATTTGTTATCAAGTACTAATTCGCTATTTGCCATTTTAATACCCGAATGATTATCCTATCTTGATTTTTATTTGGCATCCAATTCTTCAAAATTCCTAAAGTTATTGTATTCTTTCTCTGTTAATGTAAATGTGGGATCCACAATTTTTACCTCCTCATACGTTAGCCCGTAAAGTTAATAAACCATTTCATCAATCTCCCGCTCCAGTGTCTTTACCTGTGCCTGCTTCTGTGAATTTTGCAGGTAATCCTCGTCTTTAGTGAGGGCAAGGATGCGGTCATCTCCACACCTGTGGGGAACATATATCCCCCTTTTTACCAGTTTGTCAATATTTATTTTGTATCTTATATAGTTTCTTAATAATTGCATAAAGCGTTTACTCTCTTAAAAGGATTTGCTGTTTATTTAGAATTTTCATTGTTTTAATTTCTTAATCTTGGATATTATACTTTTGTCTCTTTTGCTTGTAAGTATCACGTCCGCCTTCTAAGTAATTAATAACTTCTTTCTTTATTTCTTTGCGATTAATCGACCCGGAATATAAAACTGATCCATGATTGGCATCCGCTTCTAGAATTGTGAATTTATCGCTGTCAGAGGCCACAGCTACCGAGGAATTGTGGGTAGTAAATATAAACTGCCTTTGATCTTTTGTATACCTTAATTTACAACAAACATCGTCCCAGATGGATCGGAGGTCAAGTGAATCTTCTGGCTGATCAATAACTATTGGAAAAGAGCCATCACTTAAGGCAATAATTAGTAATGCAACGGCTTTCTGGCCAACAGATAATTCATTTAATGCTTTAAATTCAGTTCCCACCTTATATTTTATGGTTGGCACGTCTTCGGGAACTGATGTATAAAGAAGCACAAGAATTTCTTTCATATCATATTCATCCAAAAGATGTTGGGCGAGTTTTTCTATGTTTTCGAGTTTGATACCAGTTTTGTCGGTAATGTCTTTTATAAACTTCTGCCCAATCCTGTTCGACCATGCATAACGAAGCAAATTGTCAATAAAATCGCGCGGACTAATTTTTTGGGAAATAATATCAATCTCTTCGTCCTTCAACCATGACCCTCTCTTAAATTTCAATAAATTATCTTTAAAAGCGGTTTTATCTTCTCGCTCTCTAATCGACACTTGCAACGCTCCGTTGGAGTTTTGAGTAAAATAGTCACAGCGATTTTTTCTGGCTTTGAAAAATTCTTTGTAAGCATTATCCAACTGGCGGATAATTTCGTCTCTTCGTGCACCAATAGCTTGAGCTTGCTGGGCTTTGCCCTGATGTTTAGTAAGCTCTCGTTCAAGATTAGCAAGGTTTGTATTTAATAGTTTGCGTTTTTGATCCAAAGCCACCTGTGTGCCGCCAGATTCTTTAACTACTGCGTCATACTTGGTTTTAATCGGCTTGAAAGACGACTGCCAATCAGCAATTTCCTGCTTAATAGTTTTCTTTTGCTCATCCAAATAGTTGATAGTATTTTCAAAACTTTTCTTGGCCTCATCCAAAATTTTAGAAACTACATCAGCCGAGCGTTTAACAGCCGGATTCTGGCTGGTCTCTCGGTCTTCAATTTCCGGCAGAGTCATGTCTTTGTATTCGGACTGGGAACTTAAAAGCATCTGCCTCAATGAATCAACAAAATCAAGCTGGCTTTGCAGGGCTTGTCCGACCTTTTCTTTTTTAGAATATTCGGCAAAAACCGTGTTTTGAATCTGCCGGCCCAGCTTTTCAATTTCTTCCTTATGAGTGGATATTTTCTTTTTTAGATCAAGCGTTTTTAGATGAGCCTCCAAAACATCAGCCACTTTTTGGTCAACTTCTTTTAAATCATTGTTTAATTTTTCAATTTCCTGTTGATGTTTATAAAAATCAAAAAACTGGTCAATAAATCGTCTTTGGCTTGCACCAGTTTTGTCTTCAGCAATTTTGATAATTTCGTTCTGACTTAAAAATAAAACCGGGAACACCTGTTCAACTTGGAAATTTTTCTCAGAATTGTCAGATGAATCAATAATAGTAACAGGGTTGGCTTCGGCCGGGTTTAACACTCTTTTTATCATATACTTTTTGCCAGATTCATCCATAAAAACAACCTCAATCTCGCCGTGAATTTTAAGACATTTGTCCAGCTTGTCTTTATGGTCAGATAAAATTTCCTGATTATTTGGCTGTTGATTTAAACAAAAACGCAAAAATTCAATAACTAAAGATTTACCTGAGCCCTTAGCACCCAAGATGCTATTCAATCCTTCATGAAAAGAAAATTCTTGATCAGCCAAAAAACCACTTGTGATTTTTAGACTAACAATGTGAGGATAAGTAAACTCTTTATATTCAAAAGACTGACGCATTCTGGTGTCTCTATCTATCAAGGATTGTCTTATGTCCTCAATGGTTATTGGATCATCAACTTTAAAATAAGTGTATTTTGAACAAATCTCTTCTAAACTGTGCGCGTCAGATGCTTGATAGACACCGAGTATTTTTTTGTGAAAATCTTGAAAGCCTCCATCAAATAAATCTACAATTCTGGTATGTTTTTGCTTTTTGTCTGCGTCCAAAAAATTAGTTTCGCTGGCCTCAGCGCCAAGCAGGCAAATCCATTCGGGTTTAAAGATATTACTCCTCTGTTCGCCTCGCATATCGGAGTCAGCTCCAAAAGTGGAGTCGCAGTGAGCTAAAATTAAAATTGCATCTTTGTCGTATTGTTGTAGTTCTTTGGCTACTTCAATAACAATTTTATCGGTTATTGAGGTTTTTCCTTTGTGCTGGTAGGTCTCCAATCTGTTTAAAAAAGCAGTTACATGCTCTGTATTTTTATCAACATCAAAAATAATGACCAGGTGAATACCTTCTTCACCGCCATGAACCTTAAGTTCTACCCCGGGAAAAACAATTAAATCTTTTCCTTTGGCCGCTTCTTTTATACTGTCTATCCAGTCGCCAGTTTGATGATCAGTGATGGCGATGCCAGCTAACCCTTTATTTATAGATTGATTGACAATATCTTCGGCTGTGGCCTTTTTATCTTTGTAATCTTCTGAAGCTGGAGTATGGATGTGAAGATCAAACTTTTTAAATTTTAAACCACCAGTATTAGTCATATTAATTACTCTCAATAATTTTTATTTCTTCTTCAGTCAAACCGTACAGTTTATACACCATTACATCTATCTCGCGCTCTAATGCGGTTGTATCCGATGTTGGGTTTTTCTTCTTCGCCTCAAGGATTTTATTAACAAGGTCAATAAATGATTTTTGTTCAGATTCAGAGATTTTGGGGATTGGAAGTCGTTCTAAAAATGCTTTTTTATATCTATAGCCACTTTCCCCAAGACCACCACCTGCATAAAATTGCTTGAAGAAAAATGTTACAGGTTTTGAGTTTAATATTGCAATTAAATATTTCAAACCTTTTCCTGTCATTAAGAAAGTTGTCGCTTCACAATAGATATTCTTAATATCATAAGCAAAACTTGGCTCTCTAACTATTTCTTGCCACACAATCTTTTCCTTTTCAAACTCTTCATAATAATCACAACCCCTTAATTCATACCATTGTTTTTTACCGTGTTTTGCTTCCCATACTTGTTCTAATTCTTTTCGATATTGTTTCTGGTGGTTTAATACCGCTGGGTATTTTTCTATTTTTATACCTGTATAACTATAAATAATCCAATACCCAGACCAAGTATAAAAATATTTGTTAATATCGCGTCCTCGTAATATCGGCTTTAATATTTCAACAGATTTTGGGTCTTCTTTGCAAAGTCGCTCTTTAGTCGGGGTATCTATGATAAATGCCTCGTTAAATCCTGTTGTTATGCCACGATAAATATTAATATCCCAATCCTTAAGCGGTGTGCCGATTTGTTCGATCTTCTTTTTGAGCGTCAGCACCTTATCATCAGCGAGCGTCCAGCCAGAGTCATTTAGGTCGCTTTGTTTAATGCTCTGTTGTTTTATATTTAAATACTCATCAAGCCCCTCTCCAGAGAAATCAGTTTCAATGTTTACAAAGGGTAATTTGTATTCCTGTGAAGGTTGGGTTTTCTGAAAAAGAATAATATTGGTATCTACTGTTGCTTCAAATACTTTATGTCCGCCAAAATCTATTAAGTTCAGTACTTTAGTTTTTGCCTTGAAAAAGTTTCGTAGTTTCTCGCCGTACTTAGCTCGCATCCATTTATTGCTCGTAATGAAGCAAGAGAATCCACGAAGTGCAAGAATATTGTAAGAAACTTCATAAAAATAAGTGTAAAGATCAGAAGTAGAGTTGTACACTTTATATCCGGATTTCTGGAGCTTTAGTTTATATTCTTTGATGTCCTCCTGCCTAACATACGGTGGATTTGCAATAACAATATCAAATCCATTTTTTCCATGGAACACTTCACTGAAATGAATCTTAAAGCCAAAATCAACTTTATATCCCAATGTCTTCTCTGTATTTTTCAACAATTTCTCAATTGCCTCATTTATTCTTTTCCGATATTTCTCCTTTTCATTATGTTCGGTTAATTCAAAGAATATTTTCTTGAGCTTTTCAATAGCTTCCAACCCTTGCGGTGCATACGGGTAACCAATTAGAGAATTTCCACATACAATTTTATAATCTAAGTTAGGCAGCGGTTTTATCTTGTAAAAATCTTCTTCGTCAACAACGAGCGAGAGCCACAAACGAAGTTTGGCAATATCAATTGCAGAGTGGTCAATATCCACGCCGTAAATACACTCCTGTATGCAGTGCCGCTTAAAATCGTAAATGTCTGTACCTTGATTCTCTTGATTAAATGATTGCCTTGATTGCTTTTAATACGCTTCGGGTAAATAGGTGGTGAGAACTTGTCGGGCTTTTACTATCTCTGTCATCATACCAACGGGGAATGCTCCTGAGCCAATCGCCGGGTCGCATATACGTATCGTTTCTAATGCTTCATCAAGCTCTGCCGCGTGTGCGCGTATGCTTAGCGGTATCTGGTAAAAATATGTGTCGGTTTCTTTGCCTTTGCTTTCTACACGGACATCGTTTTCAAGCGCGGCAATACCGTGGCGGATAAATTCTTCTATGTCGCTCTTCGGCACTTTTACTACTTCACCGGTTTTTGCTTCGAGGTCCAACTGTCCCTTCTTCGTTGTGTTACCGAACGCATCGGTCTGTTCATCGCCAATCTTTATGTACGATGCCGGATCGGAGTTGAGCGTTACATCCAAATAATTTATAAGCGATTCCTGGCACATGTAATGCACAATCTCACGAGGAGTATAATATGCGCCTTTGCTTTTGCGGTCTTTCACTTCCAACAAGTTCTCGAAAACCTTGCCGAGCATCTCAGGGTCAACAGCGACTTCTTTCTCAAGCGGCTCGTCTTCTTTTACGGTAAAATTGTATCGGTCAAATACATCGAGTATGCCGTCGCCTTCATCGCCTTCCTTCGTTTTGTTTTTATTCGTGAAGAAGTTGTTGGGAATGTTAATGTCAGTTTTCTCCCAATCGTAGTCGGCTTCGAACAATCCACCGTTGAGGAACGGAATTTTACAATCTAACTTTTTATAATAACTCGGATCGCTGCTGCCGCGGTGCTCTGTTGCAAGAGCATTGTAAAATAAATACTTTAAATAATCGGCGTAGAAGTTTTGCTTGGATGCGATTGCTTTATCGAGCAGTGTGCGTAAATATCTTCTATCGCCGTTACCCCACGTTTTATCTTTCGGAACGCCGAGCCAGCCCTTCTTTTGTATAAAGTAGAGAAACACAATCTGACCAAGAAGTTTTTTGGTAAAGCTTACTTCATCTATGCCTTTGCTGTTCAGCTCTTCTCTGAATTGCTTGGAACGTTTTAACTCCTTTTCAGTGCAGTTGTCTTTGAGGTTTAGGTAGAGCTCTTTGTATTTTTGATAGAACTCTTTTGTTACCGATTCAATGTTGAATGCTTGCTCGATTCGTGCGAGCGTGGGATTATTTTCGGTATCCTGGAGAAGCGGAACAAGCTGCTGCTGTGCGGTATGGCTATTTTCGTTAGAACCCACAAGGAAAGACCAGCGTCGAGCCGGAGTAAATGTTTCTCTTACTTTAATTTTTCTGGATTTTGTTTCTTCAAATTTATAATCCATTTTCACTAAAGAAAATCGCCAATCTTCCTCATTTGGTGAGATAAAAGCAACGAGGGCTGCATCTTTCAACTCGCCGCCACGGCTGCCGTTCAGATAACGAGCGATAAAATTACGCTGCATAGTCCGCGCACGCTCTACTGAAGTTTCTTTCTTCAATTTTACAATAAGAATATCAATCTTGAACTCATTATCAGAATATTTTCCGATTCGTTCCATAGTGCTGATGTGCTGATCGAAAGCATCGTAAATGATATTCCCTTTATAACTGAGGGGCGCATCTTCAAAAGAGTTTAAGAGATTTCGAATAAAACTTGTGAAACTACTCTTATCGAAAGGATTTTCAAATACATCTTTAATTATCTGGCGGGCTTGTGCTTTATCCATAATTATTTACTTTTAATTTGCCTGGCTCGTTTCGATTTCGGTAGGTAGTTCTTCTTTGAAACTATAGATTTACCCAACCGTTTTTCCAATTTTTTCCTCGCACCGCCGGCAATATCTCCGCCTGCTTTTGCATCCGATTTTAATTTAGGAACACCATACGAATTATCTGTGCGGTGGATTTCAGTTGTTGCTCTTTCGCCTAACATTGTAAAAATCAATTCGAGGTCGTCCATGTGGTCGCGAAGGTTTTCCCGTTTTAATCTCTTGAGCTTTTTATATTCCGATGGTGTAACCCCGAAAGTTGCTTTCGATATTTCTGCGGTTAATATTTCATAATCTTTTTTTTCTTCCGCTCCGCGTTTTTGCCATTCATCGGTAAGTTCTTCCCTGATAGCAATTCCGCGCATCCGTTTTTCTATCCAATCCTCTGGATACCCTTTGAGTTTGTAGAGCATTCTCGTTCGCTTTGTTGCCAACTCAGGATTTTCAATTTCCTGAACGCGCTCGTAACCGACTTTTGCTAACCAGCGTTTAAACGGTTCGGCTTTGGGCGAAGGAATGGATTGGATTATGCGGAAAATGCCTTCGGTGTTGGCGCAATTCATTTGCTGCATTCCACCTTCAGTTTGTATTGAAAGGGGGGTGGCAATTTGCCCCCACCCCTTAGAAAGTTCGGGATCACGCCGCCGCATATCTTTTATATATCCATCTGGCTGTACCGAATCAGTTAAAGCAGCAACGACATCGACAATTACAAACCACCACTCATTATTATGGATTGTCTTTCGTATTTTAATGCCTCTAAATAAAGCAATTTTTGTTGTTTCCATATCAATCCCCTGTAAAATATAAAGATAAAATTACTTCTCTTTTACCAAATGCGGACGGTTTATTTTCAGCGTAATGGCTTTCTAAGAGTCGTTGTGGAATGTGGGTTTGCAGAGTTGCCAAAATTTTAAATGGATTTTTTAAATCTTGATTTAGTTCGTCCAGTGCTTTGATCGTTTCTTTAGTTGTTTGCTTGGGCAAACCGCCTTCCTCAAGTTGAGTAAAAATTTTTTTAAGATATAGCTCTTGCTCGTCAGTGAACTGCTGTGTGTTTTTCAGAGTTGCTTTTAATATCCTTATAATTTGTGCAGCGTTGTCGCGCCCACGTTTATACTGCGGCTCGAACATTTCTTCTGTTGTAGCAAATAAAAATGCCTCTTTGTTTTTATCTAAAAGGTCGTAGAATATTTCAGGTAATTTCTGCTTCTTTTCGTCTTGCTGGCTCTCAAGTAGTTTTGCAGCAGATAGAAAATCAAGCTCGTCTGCTTTCTCAATATTTTGAGCGATGAAAAATTTCTGCAATTTATCTCGTCTAAAATAGGTCAAAACCGATTCCTTGTAACTCCCATTCATTTTCGCCGTCCGTGCCTTTTTTGGCAATCGTTTTATCTTTTCAAAAACATCAGGGTGTTTATCACGAATGTTTTTGATTATATGCAGGTATTTTAATTCGCTCTCGCCTGTTTCATCTTCACCTGTTACTGTCTGTTTTGAGATTAATCTATTGAATAACTCGTGCGAGCCAACAGGTTCACCTTCTGTAAGAAGTGCCGCATCACCGCCAAGCAGTGTTAAAAAAGCATTAATTTTAGCTTCAGCTACTTCTCTTAATTGAATCTCATCGTTTGATTGTTTAGTGGGGAAGAAGTTAAATGTAAAAATTTTATCGAACTTGGTGTCCACACGATTTATACGCCCAACTCTCTGCATCATTCTTGTCGGGTTCCAGGGTATATCATAATTAATTACAACATTAGAGCGGTGCAGGTTAACTCCTTCGGACATAACCTCCGTAGAAACCAATATGCGGTAGTCGTCTTTTGGATGTCGTACCTTGGCATCAAAATTTTCTATCACTTTGTCGCGAACAGATTCACCTGAACTGCCCGTAAAGCAAATTATTGAGCCCGGGAATTTATTATTTATATTTTTTGATAAATATTCGGCGGTTTCTTTTGATTCGGTAAATACGATGAGCTTGTTCTTTTTCAAAAGAGTATTATTTGCAAGTTCAGACAGAAATTTTATAATCTTTGGATCACGATCAACTTGCTGCCATAGTGACTTAATTTGTTTTAGAATATCAAGGTCGTTTTTTAAATCTCTTATAAAATCCTCAGTAAATTCATTGCTTGAATACTTTTCTGCTTTGCCTTCATCAATTAATCTTTGTATTGCTTCATCGTCATCGTTTTCTAACAATTCGAAGATTTTGTAAGTGTATTTTTTGCTTACATAAACATTGCCTTTTTCAAATTCTTTTATATACATGTCGTATGAATATATAAACCTATCCACCGAGTTTCTGAATGCAAAGAAACTGCTTTCCAATCTTTTAACCAGAAGAGTTTTCATGAACTTGCCCATGTTGCTCTGACTCAGCTCTATCGCTTGACGATCTTTAAGTTCTCCTATGTAATAGAGCAAGGGTTTATAACGAGTATATTTTATTTTATTCGCAACAAGGTTAATAGTGCTGTCGAATATTTTATCTTCAGCATCATTAAGCTCATAAAATAACGGCTCAGGTTTTTCAACTTCTGGAAATTTGAGGTTTTGTTTTTCTAAATCTTCTGCAAAATATTTTACAACCTCTGTCCGAGTTCTTCTTACCATCAAATACTTTAATACTTTTTCACGTATTTCTTTTGCGTTTTCCTTCACTATTTTTAGATATTCTTCATAATCCTTTTGCCGGTTAACTTGCTTTAATTTTCTATCCAGATTGTTGAAGAATCTTTCTAAATCAGGAAGATTTGGAATTGTACTTTTTCTTGCTTTCTGGAAAAGTTTAATTTGACTTAAAATGTCTTTGGGTGAATTATTATATGGTGTCGCCGTTACAAGAATAACCCTTTTGCCACGGCATATTTCTGCAAGTTTTTCATAGCTGATAGTTGTTTCGGTACGAAAGCGGTGTGCTTCATCTATTATTATGTTTGTGAACTTTTCAGTTCCTCGCTCAATAATATCCTCAAGCTTTCCTAAAGATTCATATTCAGCGTGGACTCTAAAATCCAAAAAAACATTGGGCCATGAGCCAGGGTTTATTTTATCAAGCAAAACAGGCGGTGCAATCACAAGCGTTCTTCCATCAAGCTGACCAGCTAACATTGCAGATACGTAAGTTTTGCCAAGCCCAACTACATCAGAAATAAAAACTCCACCGTATTCTTCGAGAATTTTCTTTGCATTCAGAACAGCTTGTTCTTGGTATTCTAACTTCATAAATTCCTGAGGAAGGTATTTCAAAAATACTTCATCCGTTCTGCCCAATTCATCTTTAAAATATTCATACAAGAATTTAAGATAA
>JAUXOG010000014.1 GCA_030682385.1 Bacteroidota bacterium | reverse complement strand
CTCTCCAATGTCGTTAGCTGAAACCATAGCTTCAGGTATATGGTCAACTATTAACAATTTAAACTGATCGAGTGTTGATATTTCCTGTTCAAACTCACCCACTCGTAGTTTATATGTTCTATCAGTTTCAACTGGTTCAGTGAAAAGTTGATAATAATCAGTTACAAGTCCTTCATCCGGAGGCGCATATACACTTTGGGGAAGTATGTTATTATCTTCAATGTATTCGCTGCCATTCCAGGTATAAACGAATGGGCAACCGCCGCCGCCGCCAGAAGAACCAGGAATTAAACCTATAAAATCAGTTATTGAATGTGTTCCTAAACTATTAGATACAGTTAATATAATACAAATCCCAAACATTGGAACTTTCAGCAAATAAGGAGAGTACCTTATATTTTTTAAGTATGCTTTATACGGATATAGGTTATCGACGAAAAAATTTGTACCTGCTGGAACAGGATTGGGCTCTGTCGTCCAGGAATATGTTAATGAATTTTGACCAAAAGTATTAGCTGTAATTGTAGAGGTTTGCCCCCAATAAATTTGTCCGTTACTTATGGTAGTTGGAAGAAGATATGTTAATGGTATTTCAATTGCCGTCCAGCCTTGCATATAATCCCCATACTCCGAATCACCTAAAGGACGATATGTAAGTCGGACAATATAATTCCCATACCATATTTCTGACTTCATAATTGATTCTGTTTCCTTTTCAGGTGGTGTATTCCATAGAGGCCATTCTTTTACTACTGTGCGATCACTTTTCTTTAAGACTTTCAATGAGTCTTTTATCCAATTTGTCGGAGTATATTCTATAACGAAACTTGCAGGATATTCTTTTACCTTAAAATCTAGAACATCAGCACCTGGTAAAAAATTTTGAAATCCGGTAGATAAGCCCCAAACATCAATTGCTCCAATATCCAAATATTTTATTGTATCTGATGCATGTATATTAACTCCTGAAGATGAAATAAATTTTGGAAATGTAAATAGCGACCCTGTTGTTAAATTAGACTTGAAAGATGCAATATAATCGCCCCACTTATTTATTTTGTGTAAACAATTGCGACCTTCGTCTAAAAGCAGCCATCCTTCAGGCCATTCTAATCCTATTGAAGATAGGTTTGATGGTGTTTGAAATTTTTTTATAGACCAGTAAAATACTGAATTAAAGAAAGGCGGTGAATTTCCAGGAATTAGCTCAACAAAAGTATTGGAATTAATGTATGCTAATCTTTTTTGATAACTAGCATGAATATTATTGACCATTATTTTCTTTGGCATATCGAGTTGAGAATTATTCCCATAGTCATCTATATAACTCGTTATAGTTTGTAATATATTGAATTGCCTATCTAATCTAACAATTTTCGCTGCATTAGGATCGGTAATCCATATAAAATCATCTTCTAATTGGGGTGTGTTATTATTATCATATACTACATCTGTAGGAAAATAAATACCTTCTATTTCCTTTGTTTGAGAAAGCGTAAGAGTTAATGTATGACGATCAAATAGTAATTTTACAATTTTATCATTATCCGTATCTGCAATATAAATTTCTCCGCATTCTGCATAAGATAAACCTTGTGGCCCATAAAATTTATATTCATTGACATTATCTCCATAAGATATTAGCTGAGAATTTAAAATATTATTATTATTATCTGTTATTATTTTTTGTATTATTATTCTATTCCAGTTTCTATCTAAGCAAAAACCTACAAATGTCTTATTGCCATTGTTTTCTTCATAACTCGCATATTCTATATCAATAGGATGAGCGAATAGGCTTTTCCCAATATAACTAATAATGTCGCTTTCCGTTAATTTTTTTTTATTTGTACCTGGAACCTTTTTGGGAATTAATAGCTTATTTGAATACCTTATATTAACTGAGTTTGATTTATATAAATCTTGATTGTCATTTGATATACTCTGTGGGGTATTTCTTTTTTCTTGAAATATTTTGCATAGAGAATACAAATATTCGCTTGATATAATTGTCCACTGTCCATTAATTTTTTGTAAAAGTAAATTATCTTTTATCGGATCTATTATATATGGCGATATTAAGTAACATGAAGCTTTTGCCGTCTCTTCTTCTATATTTATTGAATATATTTTTAACTCGATAGGGCTTCTTATATATTGCCTGATAATATTAGTATCTAATTGTAAACCACTTTTTTTAGATTGATTTATAAAATAATTTTCAACCTTAATCGGTCTATCGTTGTTTACAGAATTAATAATATCCTTTAGTAATATTTTTATCTGATCTTCATCGGAAAAAGGTGTAGCAAAAATTTGGCAATATACATTTGTTATTCCGAAAAATAAAATAGAAAAACATATTGTTAATATTTTTATTTTCATTTTAAACCCCAAAGATTTTATTTTTTTATTTCATACTTTTTAATAACCGCTCACTAAGTTTGGCCACTTTAGTATTAGGATGTTTATGAATAATCATATTTAGAAAATTTTCTTTTTCAACATCAGTAAAATGATATAATAAAGTACCTAATTTTTTTACTGAATGTCCTATATTGGGAAAGCTATTTATTAGTTTCAATAATAATATTTTTGCTCTTTCTTTATCAGGTTGTTTATACCACAGAAGAAAAAATGGTCGATCAAAGGCTTGTGGGGTATAAATACTATTAGGAAAATTATTAAAAAATTTTTCATATTTATTTATTGTAATCTCATCAGATACAGTATGTCGTTCTAATTCAATTGATCTTAGAGTCCTAAGTGCTTTTAACTCTGGTCCTTCTGGTTTTATTACTTTAAATTCAACCTTGTTTGAAAATATTGTATCTTTTTTATTTACAGCGTATGCCTGAAGTGAGTAATTCCCGGCAATAAGATAATGTAGTGTATACATATATATTACAGCATTTTTATATTCACTATTATTAAAAAAGGTATTTATATTATATATCTCCCATAATGAATCTCCAGAAGATATTTTTTTATTCGGAGACATTTCAAAATCATCTGAGGTAATTTCCCATGAATAATTTAATTTTGTTTGATTTTCATCTTTTAAAATAAATTTCATGCCATTATGTTCTTCGGTCATTATAAATGGTTGAAGAATAGCTGTGTCTTTGCCATTATTTTTTAAGACAACATTTGCCCATATTGACTGTGCTTCCAGAAATGTGTTTGTATCTATATCTAATTTTAGTTCTAGATTTTGCGCATTAATCTTGCCGCATTGAAAAAATATTAAAATTAAAATCAGCGTATTAATAATTCTTTGTATATATACCATGTTAAAAATCCTCCTAATTCCAATTTATGTTTAAGAATATTTGTTCATGCCATTCACAAAATTCGAATGCATTTTCCGGCTTCCAGACAGCCCCTTTAAATATACATGAATCTTTTCCTACGCCTTGATGAAATGCATGATCTATGTCTCCTAGAAATGCGCCTCCACATTCTTTCCTGCGCACATGAGCTAATTCATGGATAGCGGTACGAGTTCTTAGAACTTTCTTATAATTTTCAGGATGATCGGGAAAGTTTGAATTTATTCTATCGATAAACACAAAGCCATAAGATCTTCTTGGTGAAGTTGGTGAGCGTGCGCTTTTTCCAATAGCCCGATCTTCGACATTACCGTTATGATCTTTTACTCCAAATATCACTCCAATTTTTGGGTCATGATATTCACCTCTACTCACAAAATCATCTCCATACTCTATCATGGGAGCCTGGGTGCTAACATCAATAATTTCAGGGGGAATATTTATATTATGTTTAACAATTCTGTCAACACGAGTACTTACTTTTGAAAATGCGCCTTTAACAGTATTCTCAAAATCATAACCTAAATTATATAAATCATAGTTTGAACCTTGACAGTTATATTCAATAAAATAATCTCTAGAATTTATAATTTCAATAATTGCTGAAGCATAAGCATAGCACCCATCTGTATTTAGGGGACCAATTTCGGCTTTAAAATTTTTCGAGGATGACCATTCTTTGTTATGAATAAGAAACATTGGTTGAAAATATTCAAAATTTATTGGTTTTTCTAATTTCACTGCTTCTGATTTCTCTCCATCAAAATTGAGCCATAGATGAGTTACGGTAACAGGTCTATCCTTCGTATAACCCCCGATCCATATTTTTCTCGCTTCACCCCTTTTAAGCAAATATTTAGGATACTCAGTTATGACCCTTGAATAATTTAAATCGTCTATGAATTCATAATCATGCTCCAAAACAGGGTCTTTTGGTTCATCCATAGGACACCCAAAAAAAAATAAAGTAAGCACTATTAAAAACAATAAACAAAAATCCTTATTTTCCATATTTTTATTTCCCACAATTTATTAACATATTATTAAAAATTTTCTGAGTTTGTATTTTCATATTTTTTCAGCTTCATTTTGCCTTCGCGTTATCTTTGTGGATATATAATTATTCCCCGGCACAAAGTCAATTTTTTCAATCAAAAAATCGCTCATATTTTCATAAAATTTTGATGTGATTTATATCAAATTAAATCAACTTATGGGAAATATTTTACGAATAGTTTTCAATGACCAACCTATAGGTTTGGAAAACAGTAATAAAAAACCTCCGGGCTCAATTAAAAGAACCCGGAGGTAAAAAAAAAACCTACAATATTAAGAGTATTTCTAATAATGAATCATGAATGCCGAATGTCGAAGTGGAAAATTACTTCAATATTAACCCCGTTGGATATTGTTTTTGTTTTTTAATTCACTCCATCGTCGGCTATCCAACGGGGTGAATAATTCCGTATTCGATACTTGTCCACCGTAGTTCCGTTTTCTGGAACGTAGGTGGATTCGACATTCTTTTCTGCCTGTGCGGGCACGCAGACAGGTGGATTTTTAAACAACTCCTTGATTCAACATTGCATTAGCGACTTTCAAAAAGCCGCCGATGTTGGCGCCGTTCACATAATTACCGGGCGTTCCGTATTCTTTGGCAGTTTCTACACAAGTGTGATGAATGTTTTTCATTATAGAATGTAATTTTTGATCGACCTCTTCGCGCGACCATGGTAAACGCATGCTGTTTTGTGTCATCTCAAGTCCCGATGTGGCAACACCGCCGGCATTGGATGCTTTACCGGGTGCGTATAAAATTCCGCCATCCTGAAATACTTTTACACCGGCAATGGTTGTAGGCATATTCGCCCCTTCAGCTACATATTTACAACCATTTTTTACTAATTCTTTTGCATCGTTTTCGTCAAGCTCGTTTTGAGTTGCGCAAGGAAGAGCAATATCAACCTTCACACCCCACGGTCGTTTGCCCGGATGGAATTGTACTTTGAATTTATCGGCATACATTTTAACTTCATCCCTGCCGCTTGCACGCATATCTAACATAAAATTAATTTTTTCGCCTTTGATACCATCTTGATCGTGAACAAATCCATCCGGTCCTGAAATTGTTAAAACTTTAGCCCCCAACTCTGTTGCTTTGAGAGCTGCGCCCCAGGCAACGTTACCGAAACCGGAAATTGAAACAGTTTTTCCGTCGAAAGAATCTTTTTTGGTTTTTAACATTTCTTCAGCGAAGTAAACTACACCAAAGCCGGTAGCTTCGGGTCTGATTAATGAGCCGCCCCAGTTCAATCCTTTGCCAGTTAACACGCCGGTAAACTCGTTTGCCAGCCGCTTGTATTGACCGAACATGAAACCGACTTCACGTCCACCGACTCCGATATCGCCGGCGGGAACATCAACATTGGCGCCGATATGGCGGAATAGTTCAGTCATAAAACTTTGGCAGAACCGCATAACTTCATTATCGCTTTTTCCTCTTGTATCGAAATCGGCTCCACCTTTGCCGCCGCCCATTGGCAGTGTGGTTAAACTGTTTTTGTAAACTTGTTCGAATGCTAAAAATTTCAAAACGCCTAAATTTACGGAAGGATGAAATCGCAAACCGCCCTTGTAAGGTCCGATAGCGCTATTCATTTGAATGCGAAAACCGCGGTTAATCTGAACTTCACCTTTATCGTCCATCCACGGCACCCTGAAAATTATAACTCGCTCCGGTTCTACCATTCGCTCTAAAATTTTTGCTTTTCGATATGCGGGGTTACGCTCTAAAACTAAATCTAATGATTCAAATACCTCTTGAACGGCCTGATGAAATTCCTTTTCACCCGGATTTTTAATTTGTACCTGTTCGATTAAATTTTTAATGTACTCAGTCATTTTGTTCCTCGATTAATTATTTTAAAGAATGTTGTTTATGATAGGTCGATTAAGGTTTTAACTACGATTTGTAGTTTAAATACCTTCTAAAATCAATCTCAAAATAACAATTTTTATTATATTTACCAAATAAAATGTTTTCTAAAAAAGTTCGTATATTCAACATTATGAACCAAGAATTTAAAGGTAAAACTTTTGTTATCACAGGAGCTTCGAGCGGAATCGGTAAAGCCGTTGCTAAACTTGCGGTTGAGCGTGGTGCCAACGCTACCATCACCGCCAGGCGATTGAACGAACTGCAAACAACAGCAAAAGAAATCAACAGTCCGAACATCGAGATTGTTTCTGCTGATATGACAAACGAAGCAGATAGAGAATTAGTTATCAAAAAAGCAGTAACCCGATTCGGCGGTATCAATGTGTTGGTTAATGCAGCAGGAATTATCGGCAGCGGAAATATTGAGAACACAACTCTCGAACAGTGGGATTATATGATGGACATAAATTTACGTTCGGTGTTTCGAATGATCCAATTAACACTGCCGCATCTGATTGAACGAAAAGGGAACATCGTAAATGTTTCGAGTATCACCGGGGTGCGTGCTTTCCCGAACGTACTCGCTTATTGCGTCAGCAAAGCAGGAGTCGATCAGCTTACACATTGCGTTGGACTTGAATTGGCGTCAAAAGGCGTCCGCATAAATTCTGTGAATCCCGGTGTTGTAGTAACAAACTTACATCGTGCCGGAGGAATGGAAGATGAAAAGTATAACGCATTTTTAGAACACAGCAAAACAACTCATCCACTCGGCAGAGTGGGACAGCCGGAAGAAGTAGCTGAACTGATTTTATTTCTCGCATCCGAACGGGCTGGCTGGATAACTGGCAACAGTTACAGCATCGACGGTGGACGATCACAAACGTGCGCCAGATGAAAGGAAATTTTATGAAGAACAAAAAAACTCAAAAATTGTCAATATCTACACGTGCAGTTCACGGTAAACGTTTATATGCTTATACAGGACCTGTTGCATTACCAATTTACCAGACCAGCACATACCGTTTTGAAAACTCGAAACTCGCAATCCGTTATGCCGAGGGGGACGAATCGGTTTATGTTTACACACGGTATCACAATCCTACGGTGAACGAGGTTGAAACCAAAATTGCATTTATGCAGGATGGTGAAGCAGCAGCTTTGTTTTCTTCAGGTATGGCTGCAATCAGCACGGCGATACTTTCGCTTTGCAAATCAGGCGACGAGATTGTAAGCATTCCCTCGCTATACGGCGGAACTTACCGCTTTTTCAGAGATACGTTGCCAAATTACGATATAAATGTAAAATATGTGGAGGTGAATTCGTTGGACGATTTGAAATATCTCATCACTCCAAAAACCAAAATTTTATATATCGAAACTCCAACAAATCCGACTCTCGACATCGTCGATATAGCAAAATTAGTAAAACTCACACGCGACGCGGAGAAGGAGTTTAAATCAAAAATAACAATCATCATTGATAACACATTTGCTACAATAATCAACCAACAGCCGTTCGAGTTTGGTGTCGATTTAATTATCGAAAGCATTACAAAATATTTAGGCGGTCATTCCGATTTAGTTGGTGGTGTAGCAATCGGTAACAAGCTGCTTATTAAGAAAGTAAAAACTTTAGCGAAACATTTAGGCGGCTGCGCCGATCCGTTTGCAGCTTTTTTGCTTGATAGAAGTTTGAAAACTTTCGAGCTTCGTGTAAAAAGGCAAACTGAAAACGCCTTCGTATTAGCAAAAGTATTATCGAAACACAAAAAGGTGAACCGTGTTATTTATCCGGGACTTGTTACGCATCCCAAACATCGGCTTGCAAAAAAGCAGATGACCGGTTTCGGAGCTATGGTTACAATCGAAGTAAAAGGGGGGGCGAAGGGGGCTGTTAAAGTCTGCGATAATTTAAAAGTGGCTATTAATGCGATGTCGCTCGGAGGTACTGAAACACTCGTGAGTATTCCGGTTTATTCTTCGCACGTTAATATGTCGGGTGAAGAACTTGCGCGGCATGGAGTTACGCCGGGAATGATCCGCATCTCGGTTGGTGTCGAAGGAATCGACGACCTCGTGAACGATTTTAATCAAGCGTTGGATAAAAATTAATTTCGTTGAATGGCTCGGGAAATAAAATCAAATAGAACTATAAGCGAAGCAGAAAAGATTGTATCGCAAAAAGAGGATGTGCGACTGATTAACAAGGCTTTACGGGGCGATCAGGCAGCTTACCGAAGATTGGTGAATAAATATAAACCAACTATTACTTATGTGCTTTATAGAATTGTGCAGGACAAAGATGATGTTGAAGATATTGTTCAAGAAGTTTTTATAAATACTTTCAGGGCGCTGAAGAGTTTTAAAAAGGAGTACTCCTTTTTCTCGTGGATATATAAGATTGCGTTAAACAAAGGCATCGACTATTTACGCAAGAAGAAGCTTAAAACTTTTTCAATCGATAAACCTATAGCAGCCAAAGACGGCGAAGTGCATTACGAAGTTCCCGATTCAACATACGAACCGGACAGGCATATTATTGCGAGCGAGAAATCCGCTTTAATCCAAGCGGCAATAGATAAACTGCCACCTAAATATAAGCGTGTTATAATTATGCGGCATATGGAGGAGAAAGATTATTCCGAAATTGCCGAAGAGCTAAAACTTCCGATTGGCACTGTAAAAGTGCATATCTTCCGCGCAAGGGAGTTATTGAACAAATATCTGCGTCATAAAATCCGCCACTATTGAAACTTAATTTTTTGCAAAGCGTAAAGAGTTTAGAGTTTTATGAAATATTTTAAAAAATATAGTATTTTCGCTTTTTTGCTCTTTTTCACGACAGCCGCAGCGGCTTATAACCTTTTTTTGGATGATAAAAGATACCAAAAAGAAAACCCCTACAGCAACGAAAGGGAGCTAAAAGTAAACATCGAATCTGCTTTTGGCAAACTTGTTATCGGCAAATGCGATGACGAGACTGTTTTCAGTTACGACATTTTACGTAATCCAAAAATGGGCGACCCAACCAACCAGATCAAATACACGATCGTTGACAGGATCGGTTATTTAGAAATCCCAAGTCCCGGCAGCGAGCAGTCGAAGAAAAAATCGTTTCACATAAGCAGTTTAGAATCTGAAAAGTGGATATTAGACCTTACCGGCAGAATTCCAATTTCGTTGGATATACAATTAGGCGCGGGTAAAGGAAATTTTGATTTCACAGGTTTAAAGTTAAAGGATTTGGATATTTCGACCGGTGCAAGTTCCGTTACAATCATGTTTAATAAATTGAATCAGCAGACGATAGAAAACCTCAACATCGAAACCGGAGTCAGCAGGTTTAAAGCTTATAATTTATCCAACGCAAACTTCAACAAACTGAAATTCAGCGGCGGCATTGGTTCGTACGAACTTGATTTCAGCGGCGAGTTAAATAAAGAAGTGGATGTGGATATTGAGATTGGTTTGGGGTCGATTACTATTTTAATTCCAAAATATGTTGGCGCCAAAGTTTACTACGAAAAGAATTGGATATCGAATATCGACCTCGACAAAGATTTTGATGAAGAACAGAATAATGAATACGTAACCTCGAACTATTCCAGCGCAAGTGGTAAGATGAATATTCAGATAGAAGCAGGATTCGGAAGTGTAAAAGTAAAACGACTAAAATAACTCCCTCCTCTTTAAAATACGAAACCCGCATCAAATAACTGATGCGGGTTTTTTGTTGTAACCAAAAAATAATTTATATTGCTATACCGAGTCCCAATGTAGCAACGGGCTGTTTTGCATAACTATAATCAGCGCTGATATGGAAAAACAAAAGCTTCAAAGCAAATCCCGCAGTTAGTCGCATCGTATTATCACCAGATAGGTCAAATTTTACTTCTTTCGGAGTTTGAGTCAGTGGAGGGGGCGGCGTCCAGTTAAACTTGAAATTCATAGTAGCACTTTCGTAAGCAACTCCGCCATAAATAGTTGCAAACATAAAAGTTTTGCTTATCTCTGTACCCAGACTGAAAGCGGTTGCTTCGACTACCGGTTTAATTTTCATATTCTGATACATTACATGTGCCGACCAGTCGAAAGGCAGGGGGGCTGGCAACCATTGACCGACATTGTGTTGGAAACCAATTCCCATAAAAGAAAGCTCTCCGTATTTGTCAATCTTCATTGCCGGAAGGTAGCGAAGCATCATACGAGTTCCGAAGATGTTCCCTAACATAATATGGGGAACAGCCACAGGAACTGCTTTAAGATTCGTACCGTTGGGTAATTGAAGAGTATCCCCCGGTAATATGCTTCCGGGCACTTTTGTTCCTTTGTTGCCAAAAAAAGTGGCTGTTTTTACAGGAGTTTGGTAGGGCGGGAGGGCTCCTCGCAACGAATTTAATTCACTCAGGTCCGCATCAAATTCTTGTGCAGACGCAGGAATTAAAGCAAATGTGAATTTAGCACCTACGTACACATCGATGCCGGTTTCAACATCAGCCGAATGGTAAAGCCCGGAATTTAAATTGGCGCCGAAAGCTGTTACAAATGGATTTACATATCCGCTACCAAACTTTTTTCCAAATTTATTTAACCTTTCTTCAAGTGACTGAGCCGACCCGGCTGAAACGCACAAAAACGAAAATACTGTTAAGCCGATAAATATTTGTAATAATTTTTTCTCAACGAGTTGCCTACGGCATCGTAGATGAGTTGTCAACATTTAATTCTCCTATTATTGTTATTTACAAATTCGATAAATAATACTTCATACTCTTAGGGACATTTGTAATTATCCCATCTACTTTTAAATTTACCATACTGTCGAAATGGTTCCGGTTTTCGATTGTGTAAACAAAAATCATTTTCTTTTCATTGTGTGCATCTATTACCATTCGCTCACGCAGGTAATTTCGACTAACCACAATCACATCTGCAAGATATTGTTTAGAAAGTGAAATCGGACTACTGCCTAAATGAATAACCGGACTGTAAATAATTCCCGTCATCAGTGAGCTATCTAATTGTTTTACTTTCTTCACCAAAGAATGTTCGAACGATGTGATGAGGAGAGATTTTTGCAATTTATATTTGTGTGCTAACTCGACGCAACTGTTTATTATTTTATTTTTATTTTTAATCTTCTGTTTAATTTCGATGTTTATCCCAACCTTTTTGTTTACAAGCTTAAAAACCTCATCCAATGTTGGAATTACTTCGACAGAATATTTGGGATTGAACCACGACCCTGCATCAAATTTTTTTAATCCTTCTAAATCAAAATCCTCAACCTTCCCTCTGCCGCTCGTAGTACGTTCGAGGCGTGAGTCGTGAATCACAACAACCTCGTTGTCGTGCGAAAGCCGAACATCAAGTTCGATAGCATGCGTCCCTTCGTCGATAGCTTTCTTAAAAGCAGCAATCGTGTTTTCAGGAGCCGTTACCGATGCGCCGCGATGGGCTATAACAATCGGCTTATCTGTTCTTGTTTTCCAGGAAAACAATTTAGTTTTTCAATATTAAATTAATTTTATTATAAACGTTTTCTATTTTTCCAAAACCATCGACAACATGAAGAAAACCTTCGTCTTCATAAAATTTCTTTACAGGAGCTGTGGCTTCTTTATAAACTTTCAGCCGCTTTAAAACCGTTTCCGGTTTGTCGTCGTCGCGCTGAATCAGATTCCCGCCACACTCGGTACAAATATAATCATAAATTTTATCATTATGAATATTATAAATGCTGTGGCATTTCGAACAGCTATACCTGTATTTCAGCCGGTTCATTATCTCATCATCATCGACATCTATATATATGACAGCATCTATAGCAATATTCAATTCCGAAAACATTTTTTTTAAAGCGTCGGCTTGCACAACCGTTCGCGGAAATCCATCCAAAACAAAACCATTCTTGCAACCGTTGGAGGTTATCACGTTTCTGATAATTCCAATCATAATGTCATCTGAAACAAGCTTGCCTGCTCCAATAACATCTTTGGCTTTGTTTCCCAATTCGGTTCCTTGGGCTATTGCACGTCTGAGTATGTCGCCGGTAGATATGTGCATTATTTTGAATTTTTCTGCAAGCAACTTCGCTTGAGTTCCTTTACCAACACCTGGTGGACCAAATAAGATTATCTGCATATTTAGATGGTTAGATTTTTTTTATCAATATAATGTTTTGTTGCATTTGTAGCAATTTATTTCGGTTTATTTTTAACAGCTAACTGTCCGCAAGCTGCGGCAATATCCTCGCCAGCACTAGAACGGATAAAGACGGTAACGTGATTTTTTCTCAGTAGATTGGCGAATTTATCAGCTTCTCGCATCGGTACCGGATGCAGATTTGCAGCGAAACTTTTCGGATTAGTGGAGCCGATATTGTGAAATGGAATAATGTTGATTTTACACGGCATTGTCTTCGACAGTTTCACCAAACTTTTCGCGTCTTCCATTCTATCGTTGATTCCGGCAAATAGAATGTATTCAAAAGTTACACGGATTTTTATTTTCCGGTAGTAGTATTCAACGGCTTTCATGAGTTGTTGGAGGTTGAACTTTTTATTCAGAGGCATTAACTTGCTTCTAACCTCGTCGTTCAAGCTGTGAAGCGAAATTGCAAGTTTGATTTTTTTGCCTTCGTCAGCCATGCGGATAATGCCGTCAACCCAGCCAGCAGTTGAGAGTGTAATGCGCCGTGTACTGATGTTTATACCGTTACTGATTATATCAATCGAGTTCATTACGCTGTCGTAATTCATCAGCGGCTCGCCCATTCCCATAAAGACGATGTTTGTAATCTTCTTACCGGCAATCTTTTTTGTTTGTAAAACCTGATCGACGATTTCGCCTGCGGTTAGATTTCTTCCAAAACCCATTGCCCCCGTTGCACAGAAAACACAGTCAAGAGGACAGCCGACTTGAGTTGAAACACAAAGCGTCAGGCGTTTTTGTTCGTCTTCTTCGTCGTCAACATCACCGTTTTGAAAAGCGGTCTTTGGCGGGATTAACACACTCTCTATTCTTTTTCCATCTTTTAGCTGAAAGAGGAACTTAGTCGTATTATCGTGAATTGATTTGTGAAATGTTAGAAGTTCAAGTGTGTCGATAGTGGCAAGCTCATCCAGCTTGTTCCGTAACGATTTGGAAAATGTTGACATATCGTTGAACGATTCTGCTTCTTTATTGTAAAGCCAATCGAACAACTGCTGTCCTCTGAACTTCTTCTCTTCGATGGAAAGAACAAATTCTTCTAATTCTTTTTGAGTCAATCCTTTAAGGTTGGTTTTCTTCATAACTGTTAATGCAAGTTAAGAAAATGCGGAGAGTGTTGCAAATAATAAAAATGCACCCGGTGTTGGCGGGTGCTTTATTGGCAAGAGCGTAAGTAGTGAAGGTTGCGAAAACTAATACCGCTAGATCTATTGAGACAGTGCGCGATTCCCTCTACAAATTAGTTATGTGCGACTCACTTTCATCGGCGACTCAAGGTTGGAAGTGAGACGCACGTTCTTCGTTTCTTATCTAAAAATTGTTAAACCAAGAAATTGATAATTTTCACTAAACTCAAATAAGACAGGAAATTGTTTTAAATCTTTTTTTCTTATTTCCCATGGGAAGCCGCCGAATTTTCTTTTGCCTCGTTTGTTCTTTGTTTTATTTGTTTTTACGTGTATAAGATAAGGATCAATGGAACATTCGACTCCGCTTTCTTTTAACGAAACAATTCTTTCAGCAGCCAAATTAATTGCATATTTGTTGCCAAAGTAACTTGATCTATAAGAATTGTGAACATCGACATTTAAAATAGATCCATGAAAACTGATAATGTCATTAACGATTGTTGCTTCCTTCTTTGTTTTAAAAGTCTTCTTGGAATTTGGATTTAATTTGGTGCCTATTATTTTCAGTCCCTTGGCCGGAAGCATATAATACGATTCACCTATCCCTTTAATCTTTCCGCAAATTTTACAACATATTTTTGCCTCTTTGGTCTTCTTATATCCATTCCAGTGTTTACATTGTAAACCTAAAAATTCCCATGTTAAACCAAGTTGCTGATAGATATTAAAAAATATATGAAGTTCCTTCTTACTAATTCCTTTTTTGTTTAGAAAATTGTTGCTGATAAAGTCTAAACTTTTAAAAAGTTTTTTTAATTCTTCTTTTACATGGTCTTTTTTCATTAGTAAGAATTTAAAGAAATAAGAGTGGAGAAACAAATTAAAGCCCCCGAACTATTGAGACCGGGCGCGATACCCTCCACGATTCTCTAATTCACAATTTGGCTATGTGCGACTCACTTTAAAAGTGAGTCGCACGTTCTTCGTTTCCTATCTCATCAAAATTAATTTCTTGGTTTCTACAAAACTTTGCCCTGAGCTTGTCGAAGGGTCACCAGCTTGCTCGCCCCGACTCGTCGGGACGAGATCTCGTGTCGCAGAAGGCGACACGGACAAACGGTAGAAGTACACTCCACTCGTTAAACCTGATGCGTTAAAACTTACCTCGTGATATCCCGCTTCCTGTTTCCCATGAATCAACAATGCCACCCTCTGACCGAGTGTGTTGTAAACACCCAAGCTAACCTGCGATGCCTGCGGCAAAGCATATTTGATTGTTGTAGATGGATTAAAAGGATTTGGATAGTTTTGGTTCAGAGCGTATTCTCTCGGAAATTGTTGATCCCCTCCAGCTACTCCGGTTACGATTGTATTGCTGAACGGACTCAAATTTTCGTGGATATCCATAGCTCGGATTGCATAATAACTGTTTCCTGATATAGGGCTTTGGTCAACATATTGCGTGTCACTCGTTGCTCCAAGCTCTACCAAATTAGCTGGAGATGTTCCTCTAAACAAAACATAGCTGTGAAGATCGCTTTCAACATTGGCATTCCAGCGCATGGTCACCTGTCCTGAAGCAAACAACGCAGCGAAACCCTTTGGTGCAAGCGGTGAAAGATTATCTATCGAATATCCGCTATCGACATTAGAATCGTAGAAAACATTTGGGTTGTTTGTGTGTGCCGACACCAAAAAGTAATGTTTCCCATTTGTTGTAGACATGGAATCGTACAACGTTGATGCAGTGTAACTGTACTTAGCGAACTTGTGCGCAGGCTGATTCGCAATCCATTCCCAGAAATACGTTGTATCATTAATTGATGTAACCCGGTATGCTGTGCCTTTGAAGTCGCCACTAATAGCACTCATCGTAACGATTCCGGATTTTTGCACCGAACATTGAGGGATTGCCCGCCAGATGCTGTAGTGGGTTAGTGCCGATGTGTTTGTATCGAGAGATGATGCTTGCCAGTTCAAGCTCACCTTTCCACCTTGATCGTGAGGAACATCTTTTATTGAATATATTTGTGGATGATTTACATTTGTAACTGTAACAACCACTAATGCAAAATTTGAAGCGCCTCGTCCATCAGTATTTCTATAAGAAAAGATATCAATACCATACCAATTTAGAGCTGGTGTGTATGTTAGAGTAGTATCTCCCTCATCAATTGATACATTACCATGCGTACCACTCAAATCTGTTGATAGAATTTGTAAAGTATTACAGTATCTCCATCTGCATCAGAATCATTTTTAAGAACAGAAATACTAATTGGTTTATTTTCAGGTGTTATTACCGTATCATTGCTTGCAATTGGTAATGTATTTAAAGGGGCAATGCATTTAAGTGTCACAAAGTTTGATGTAAATAAAGTGTCGAACCTGAATCCAGAACCAATATTTAAACCAGAGACAGTATCAAATTTACCAGTCCTCGTGCCATAGCTTATTATCTGAAAGCTATCATTATCGATTGGCCGGAAAGGATTTATTAAAGCAATATTTAATTTCCCTTGAAAGGTAGCATTACCAGTGATTATCAATTTGTCAAATTGTGAACATACATTACGACCTCTAATTTGTATATCGATACCACCTGTCGAAGTTTGAGAATATGTGCCCATGATTTTTAAACAACCTAATGAATCACCAGGATTAACTTTACCCGCATTATTAACGCTTGCATTTATGTCTCCAAAACCTGAAAGACTACCTCCAAGAATATTAATTGTTCCGTTCGCTGCTAAATCACCTCCACCCAGTATTGTTTCACCAGTTATTTGTGTGTATCCACCCGTAAAGTACAAAGTACCAGTATTGATTTTTACTGCTCCGTAATTATAAAAAACAATGGTAATGTTTGTTATTCCTGCCGTATTGGATTTTCGAAATGTTCCATAATTGTCGATACGTGGAGATGGAGAACCAGATGTCCAAATGTTGATATCTGCTTGTATATTTAATGTACCCCAATTTGCAAGTACAGCACCGTTGCTCATCGT
>JAUXOG010000085.1 GCA_030682385.1 Bacteroidota bacterium | reverse complement strand
TAGCAATTTTGTTGAAAAGGAGTAATCTTCAATTAAAGGTTACTCCTTTTTTATATGGGAATTCGGATTATGTCAAATTGGAAGTAGCGCTAAAACGAACCCTTGGCACCCAGAAGACCTATACATTGTGACAGAAATGTGTCTTTGTAACTCCATTTTATGTGAAGCATTTAATGAGATAAGTTGAGTTTCTACGTCAAAAATCCCAAAAATTCTTTAAAAAACATTTTTTTAAAAATACTTCAGCTAAAAACTTGACAAATGATGGAAAAATTATTATAATGTAAACGTTTACATAAGCATTTATTTGGTTTTGGCTTTATAAAAGTAAAACAAACAATATGAGCATATGAGCATCACTATTAAAGATGTAGCTAAGAAAGCTAACGTTTCAATAGCAACGGTATCGCGGGTACTCAATAACAGTAATATCGTCGAGGAGGATACAAAAAAACGTGTGCAAGAGGCTGTTCGAGAATTGGTTTACCTGCCGAATAACCTCGGCAGAAGCTTAAGCATAAAACGTACGGAGGCAATTGGTTTGATACTCCCTGATTTATTCGGAGAGTTCTTCTCAGAGGTTATCCGCGGTGTTGATCAAACTGCACAGCATCATAAATATCATCTCCTCGTTTCCAGTTCGCACGATGATCGTAAAGAAATTGAAACTGCGTTACAAATGATTAGAGGTAGAGTCGATGGCTTGATAATCATGTCTGCCGATATAGACGTTCAAACAATAAATAAAAACCTTCCTAAATCTCTCCCTGTTGTTCTTTTGAATTGTCAAGTTGACGATACATCATACGATTCACTAAACATAAACAATTATTACGGAGCTCATCAGATGGTGAGTCATCTTATAAACCACGGACACAAAAGCATCTCAATTATTAAAGGACCCGTGAATAATCATGATGCCGAGGAAAGGCTGCGTGGATACCGGCAAGCGCTTAGAGATGGTAAAGCACAATTTGATTCAGAACTTGAATCCCCTGGCGATTTTTCAGAAGCTTCAGGATACGATGCAGCGAGGACAATACTTAAAAAGAAAACCAGACCTAGTGCAATATTTGCAGCAAACGATTCGATGGCTATTGGTGCCTTGAGTGCTATACAAGAAGCTGGTGTCCAGGTTCCTGAAGAAATAGCATTAGCGGGATTTGATGACATTCCGATCGTGCAATTTGTAAAGCCGTCGTTAAGTTCAGTACGTGTTAGTATTAATGATCTAGGAGTTTTAGCAGTTAATAGATTAATTCAAGCTATTCGTGAAAAAAACAAATTCATTAAACAAAAAACATTAGTTCCGGTAGAAGTTATTCCAAGAGAATCGTGCGGTTGCCCGAAACCTCCAAGAATTCCTTTCTACAGGACTATATCCAATTAGATTGAGATGAGTACACAACGATAAACAAAATAACAATCAACATTAACAAATTAAATGGAGGGAATTATGAAACATACTTACTTATTAGTGATAATTGTGCTGGCTGGTGTTCTACTAACAATATCACAAACTGCAGCACAGGCTAACGACCCACTAGTGATGGTGGCAAAGTTAGCAGATGGAAATATTGTTATTGATGGAAAGCTCGATGAAACCGATTGGGGAGCGGCAAAACCCTATTTGAAATTTGGACCTGACCCGATTCTATCACCTTATGAACAGCCTATAACAAACGGTACGCTCGTCCGAGGTATATATTCGGATACAAGCCATGCTTCTGTGAAATTTTTACGAAAAGGAATGAGTCTTTTTCTTGGTATTGAATCAAAAGATAAATCTGTCGGTTGTTTCGGAGATAGTTGGGAAGGCGATGGATTATTTATGAAGATAAAAAATGCAGCCGGACAAGAGAAAGAATTCAAATTTTATTACAACGCCCCTAACAGGCACGGCACGGCGAGCGCTGATAGTGCAGTTTACGAAACAGGCGGCATTCCGGTTACATACGGAAAAGGCGTAGGATTAGTGTCCGCTACAACTATTCCGTATGACACTACACAAGAAGATAACGGATATTTTCTTGAACTTGAGATCTATCTTGATTCACTTGGATTTACTTCGAATGTTGACACTTTAGATGTAATGATTAACATTTTTGATCCCGACGGTTATCATTCTGGTTCGCAGCCATGGGTTGGACCCGACTCCAGAACATTTCATAAAACCTGGTGGGGTACAGAATGGGGACCGGCAAACCGTAAAATTTTCCTACAGCCAAACCGACCATATGACGATCCGCCCGTAATGACAGCAAAAGCGTCGGTAGGAAGCATCGTAGTTGACGGAAAAATGAATGAACCGGAGTGGAGTTTAGCAAAACCGTATCTCAAATTCGGTCCGAACCCGGCAGTTACATTTGATGAAAAGTCGGTAACAGGAGGCGTTCTTGTCCGTGGTGCTTATTGGGATCCGAGCTATGCTACTATAAAGTTTCTACGAAAAGGAATGAGCCTTTTCCTGGGCATCGAATCAAAAGATAATTCTGTTGGCAGCTTCGGTGATAGTTGGGAAGGCGATGGACTGTTTATGAAGATAAAGAATGCAGCCGGACAAGATAAAGAATTCAAATTGTATTACAATGCACCTGGCAGATACGGTACGGCGAGCGCTGATAGTGCAGTTTACGAAACAGGTGGCATTCCGGTTACTTACGGGACAGGTATAGGTCTTGTAACAAGTGGCACAATTCCGTACGACACCACCCAAATGGATAACGGTTACACACTCGAATTAGAAATAAAGTTAGATTCACTCGGATTTACATCGAGTGTTGATTCATTAGATGTCATGATCAATATTTTTGATCCCGATGGTTATCATTCTGATGCGCAGCCATGGGTTGGACCTGACAGTCGAGCTTTTCACAAAACATGGTGGGGGAATGAATGGGGACCGACGAACAGAAAAATTTACCTTGAACCACAGCGTGCGTACGATGATCCTCCAACTATGTTGGCGAAAGCATCTTTAGGAAGCATTGTAGTTGACGGAAAAATGGATGAACCCGATTGGAGTTATGCAAAACCGTATCTCAAATTCGGTCCGAATCCGGCGGTTACAGTTGATGAAAAATCGGTAACTGGCGGCGTTCTTGTCCGAGGTGCTTATTGGGATCCGAGCTATGCGACCGTAAAGTTTTTACGAAAAGGAATGAGTCTTTTCCTCGGTATCGAATCAAAAGATAATTCTGTCGGTAGCTTCGGAGATAGTTGGGAAGGCGATGGACTGTTTATGAAGATAAAAAATGCAGCCGGACAAGAGAAGGAATTCAAACTTTTTTACAATGCGCCTGGCAGATACGGTACGGCGAGCGCTGATAGCGCAGTTTACGAAACAGGTGGCATTCCGGTTACTTACGGGAAAGGTATAGGTCTTGTAACAAGCGGCACAATTCCATACGATACCACTCAAATGGATAACGGTTACACACTCGAATTAGAAATAAAGTTAGATTCACTCGGGTTTACATCGAGTGTTGATTCATTAGATGTCATGATTAATATATTTGATCCCGATGGTTATCATTTTAACACGCAGCCATGGGTCGGTCCTGACAGTCGAGCATATCACAAAACGTGGTGGGGAAGTGAATGGGGTAATGTGATGAGAAAAATCTATCTATCACCAACTGTAAATGTTGATGACAGAGAAGGAGTTCCATCGAGTTTTACACTTTCTCAAAACTATCCGAACCCATTCAATCCATCGACTACGATTAAGTATGCACTTCCTTCACGCTCAGTCGTTTCTTTGAAAGTATTTAACACACTCGGACAGGAGATTGCAACATTGGTAAATGAGGAACAGCCACAGGGTTATTATTCGGTGAATTTCAATGCATCGTCTGCCAAAGGCGGATTATCGAGCGGTTTGTATTTCTACCGACTTATGGCGAACGCCATCCCTTCGGGACAAGCGGGAACATATACCGAAGTGAAGAAAATGGTCATCATAAAATAGTATCAAATGACAAGAGGAGAAGTTATTTTATAACAATAATTTTTGATGGGGTAATCTCGGTTATCCCATCAAATAAAATATGAGAAAGGAGATCATAATATGAAAATATTTAAAATATTATTCTTGTTATCATTTGTGGTTACACTAACATCAGCTCAAATGATTAAAAGGACAGACGCTATTTGGGCGCGCACGGTTACACAAGGGGCGATTACACTCGATGGAAAACTGAGTGAGCCAGCTTGGTCGGTTGCTGAATCAGTGCTGGTTGTATTCGGTCAAAGTGCAGGTATGCCCGGGAGCGGATGGAAATCTGAATCAGGTGTTACGGCATCTGATTCCACAAAAGCTACGTTAAAATTTTTAGTCAGAGGAGATTCGTTGTATATGGCTGTAATTGCGCGCGATAGTTCTGTAGGCGGTGGTCTGTACAATAAATTCGATGGTCTTCTGATGAATATGCGTAATCATGCAAGTCCTGATAGACCCGCGCCGGTTTTCGAGTATTTTTATGGTTGGGTTACTGAGTCGTGGGGTTGTGGACCATCAGGTGGAGATGTGGGTGCCGAACCGTGCTTTATGGGTTGGGCATCTACCGACCGAACTGTTTGGAACGCGGCAACTACCGTGCATGGCATTGCAAATAAAGATACAGGTGCCGGTGGAATAATTATACCAGACACTGGATACGTAATGGAACTCTGCTTCAATTTAATTCCACGAGGTTACAACGTTAAACGCCCACAAGGCGATATCATTGAATTTAACATTTCAATTTATGATGCCGACTGGCAATGGCCCTTTAACGCCGCTAAGTTTAGTGGTAACAGAGTATGGTGGCAAGGTCCATGGGGTAACGCAAACGCTTATAACGTAGTGCGTATTTATGCAAAGCCCGATGTTACTGTTAATACCGATCCAATACCTATTATTGGGCCTGAAATCGTTGTTAAAAACGGCGTGAATTATTCTGCCCCGATTATCGATGGCTATTTGTCGGAAGAGGTCTGGAAGTACGCACCAAGTTTAGATATTCGATATGGTGATGATGCACTTCGCGAGTTATATCCGGGTATAGGTCCTTACCGCAGCGGACAATTCCAACCCTCATTAGGTGGAATTAAAGCTCAGGTTCTTGACCCTGCTGATGCAACGGTTAAATATTTCTTCCGAGACGATACATTATACTTCGGTGTTGATGTGCGTGACTTAGCTGTATGGTCAATTAACAATTTTGACCAGTGGGATGGAATCAGGTTTTCGATTAATGATAGAGGAGCAATTGATGTACTTGATAAAATCCAGCTACCACGAGAATTAACTATTCGTTTTGATTCGACAGGTAAGATTATAGCGGAAGGGTATTTACCATATTTAATGGATACCTTAATGGGTGCATGGGCAGATATTAAAATGAAAGGCGGCACAACTATCAACGATTATAACGATGAAGATTCCGGTTACACAATAGAACTTGCTATCGATTTAACCAAGCTCGGTTATCCCTCGGGATTAGGTGATAGGATATTATTCTTTGGTATTACACTTTTCGACGGTGACTCATTTGCAAGTGTTACGGATAATTATGGAACTCGTACTTGGTTCTTCCGAGAACACGGCGGTGCAGCTGGACCTGTCTGGGCATATATGGATCCTTTGGCTCTTATAACTAAAGTTGATGATGAGCTAAGAAATAGATTTCCCACAACATTTACACTGCTCGGTAATTATCCAAATCCCTTCAATCCATCAACGGCAATTAAATTCACTACACATGGGGCGGGTGATGTGCTATTGAAAGTATATGACGTCTTGGGTAGAAATGTTATTACTCAAACTTTAGGTTACAGAACAACTGGTACACATCTGGTTCAGTTCAATTCTGAAGGTTTAAGTTCGGGGGTTTATTTGTATCGACTACAGATGAATAATCCACAGAGTAACCAAATATTATTCACACAATTCAGCAAGATGGTTTTATTGAAATAATTCTGATGAATTTTGGGGGAGAAAGTGTTTTCTCCCCCATTTCATTTTTAATCCATTTTAAAATTTGAAAATTATGCAAACCAGTTTCAAGTTTTTAAGAACGAATCTTTATTTTTTGTTAGTTATTCCATTTATGCTACTTATTTTTTTCTCAAGTAATCTGAACGGAGGGACTACCGGAAAACTTTCGGGCCGGGTTGTCAGTCAAGTTAATGAACCGCTGCCAAGTGCCAACATTCAAATCGTAGGCACCTCTCTCGGCGCTTCAAGCGACATTGATGGTTATTATAATGTCATTAATATCCCGCCGGGTAAATACAAAATTCAATTTAGTTTGGTCGGTTATCAAACCCTAATAGTCCAGGATGTTCTGATAACTACTGATCAGACGACGAAATTGGGTGCTGCACTTGAAGAAACCGTGCTCGAACAAAAAACTGTAATAGTAACTGCTACAAGACCGATTGTCGATATCAATTTGACAAGTTCTATGGTTTCGCTTTCCAGCGATGATATCCAGATGTTACCGGTTCAAGAAATTCGAGATATTGTAAATCTACAAGCAGGCGTTGTAGACGGACACTTCCGCGGTGGAAGACAGGGTGAAGTCCAATACCAGGTAAACGGTGTAACGGTTAATAACTCGTTTGATAACACTTCAATACTGCGGCTCGACCGTTCATTGTTACAAGAAGTCCAAGTAATCAGCGGTACGTTTGATGCGGAGTACGGTCAAGCGATGAGTGGAGTTGTAAATGCTGTGCTTAAAAGTGGAACCGAAGATTTTAAATGGAATGCAGAACTATATACCGGTGATTTTCTGTATCCCGGTAGTACCAAACGACTAATAAATTACAAACTCAGACCTTTCTCAATTCAAAATTACCAAATAGCAGTCAGTGGACCGACGCCTCTCCCAAAGACCTATTTCTTATTCAATGCTCGTCGGTCTATTAGTAATGATTACTTTTACGGAACACGGCGTTTTACGCCAACTGATAGTTCCGATTTTGAAAAAAAGATTTTTAAACCGACAGGCGATCAAAAAGATGTACCATTAGGATACTCGAATGAATGGTCGGGTCTTGCTAAAATTACAAATAAACCCGTAGCACATATTGAAATAGGTTATCAAGCGATTCTAAATTCTATTGAAGCAAAGCGTACAAATTTTGCTTGGCGGCTAAACCCTGAGGGTACTCCTACGCAGAGGACAATTTCGCTTGTGCACGGCATTGATGTTACCCACACACTTTCTAATTCAACATTCTACAACATAGGCGTTCGGCAAAATTATTTTAAATATACTGACTTTGTCTATGAAGATGTTTTCGACCCGCGCTATATTGATGCGGGACCGCCACAATCGGATGGGACGTACGAGTTAGGTGCAGTTGTGCAAGGAGTCGATTTAAGTCGCTTCATGCAACAAACAAACACTTATGTAATAAAGGCATCCGTTACAAGTCAGGTAACACGCGACCACCAACTGAAAGCTGGAGTTGAGTTGCAGTATTCGGATGTTGAGTTTGGATCACCCGGATATATTTTGCAAACTACCGAAGGTGGAGTAATGGTGCTGAGGCCTAAACTCTCTCAACCGCCGGAATATCCTGGTATCTCGACTTATCGTCCTATATCGATCTCGGCTTATGCACAAGATCAAATTGAATGGCAGGACCTTACACTCAGGTTTGGCGCTCGTTCGGAATATTTCGACTCGCGCGCAACTATCCCAAGCGATTTGCAAAACCCGGCAAATAATATCGCAGGTGCACCAAAATCATATCCAATAAAAGCAACAAAAAAAATCACAGTTGCACCACGGTTGGGCGTGTCGTATCCGATAACAACACGGTCTGCTCTCTTTTTTGCTTATGGACATTTCTATCAGTTGCCGGGGTTGGGACAAATATTTACTAATTCCGATTACACAATTTTAAAAGAATTACAAGCGGGTGGAATCAGCTACGGCGTGCTCGGAAATCCAGATATAAAACCCGAACGAACAATTCAATATGAATTTGGTTACAAACACGAATTAACCGACTTCCTTGGTATGGACATCAGTGTGTTCTACAAAGACATCAGAGACCTACTCGGTGTAGAATTCATCTCCACTTATACTGCCGCAGAATATGCCCGCTTAACTAATGTTGATTTCGGAAATGTAATAGGGTTTACTCTTTCTTTAGATCAACGAAGAATTGGACTTTTAAGCACATCATTAGATTATACCTGGCAAATGGCGCAGGGAAATTCCAGCGACCCAAGAGAGACCGCTACAAGAGCTTCTGCAGGCGAAGATCCGAGACCCAGACAAGTTCCACTTAATTGGGATCAGCGGAACACTTTAAATCTCACAGTTATGTTGCAGGATCCTAAGAATTTTTCTTTCAGCGCTGTTTCACGATTTGGTAGTGGGCAACCATACACGCCAGCTATCGGTGCAGGATTCGGTCAGGGACTCGAAGCGAACTCAGGTCGAAAACCCAGCCATTTAATTGTAGATTTACGCGGTGAAAAATATTTTACCTTCGCTGGGTTTCCTGTCAGCACATTTATCAGAGTTTTTAACTTGTTCGATTCGAGATTCGCAAACGGTTTTGTATTCGGCGATACGGGCAATCCCGATTATTCTCTCAATACAATTGGCGACCGGGCTTTGTTAGCAAACCCGACTCGTTTCTATCCACCGCGCAGGATTGAGATAGGTTTAACGATTAATTACAATTAATTATCTTATGAAGAAATATTATCGACAAATCATAAACGCTTTACTTTTTATTTTCATATATAACTATTTGGAAGTAAACGCACAACTTCAACCTGTAGTCCCGCCTGAATTGAGGGGAAGGGTAGATGCTGAGCGTGCTGGCTTTCACGATGCAGCTAACATCCGGACTATCTTTTACAATTTCGGAATGGTGGGCGATTATCCACCCGATCCGGGAAACGTAGATCTAAGTGTTTTTCATTCAGTAGAAATACCAAAAGGAAGCGGACTTAATTACAGCGACGGTATAACTCCTTTCGTCCTTGCAAAGATTACCCAACGAAACGGAGTCGATGCTTATATTATGGAAACTGGTTATCGCGAGCGGCAGGGGCTGAGTCCATATCATAACCGAATAATGCGATATGAACCGCGTCCCGGATACTTTCAGCCCGATCCGGCAATAAACCGCGGACGTTCACCTGCCGTGAGTAACGACCCGAGAACTTGGCCCGATAAATGGCAAGATAAATTAAATGATATAGATGATCCGGGCTGGTCTGGAAAATGGAATGGTTACTTCGGCAAACGAGCAGCCGCCGACTTAGAGAGCTTTACTGTGATGGATGACCAATTTTATGATGCTTGGAATTTTTATCCAGATAATCGCGATACAACACGACGCGGGCTTGGCTTGCGAATAGAAGTGCGGGGATTTCAGTGGGCTAACCCGCAAGCAAGTAATGTAATCTTCTGGCATTATGATATTACAAACGAGGGAACAACCGATTACGATGACAATATAATTTTTGGAATTTATATGGATGCCGGCGTCGGTGGTTCGGCACGCTCTTGCGATGGCGTTTATGAATCGGACGACGACAATGCTTACTTCGACAGGTCTTCTGGTTTGAATTTGGTTTACACCTGGGATAAACTTGGAAATGGTGTGAGTTTGGCAGGTAACTGCACAAAAACCGGATACCTCGGTTATGCCTATCTTGAAACTCCAGGGAATGCAGCAGATGGTATTGACAACGATGAGGATGGAATAACCGATGAAAAACGAGATGGTGGACCGGGACAACTGATTGAAGGTCAACAAGCGATACGGGTTTATGTAGAAACCAACTATAACCGTTCTAAATATGAAGCTGCTTACGGAAAATTAGATCAACGACCGGCTTATAGAGCCGGAAGATGGTGGACAGGAGATGAGGACCTCGATTGGGTGGCAGAATTACACGACTACGGCGCTGATGGTGTTCCGGAAACTTTTGATACAGGCGAGGGAGACGGAATTCCTACAAATGGCGAACCTTATTTTGATAAAACTGACTTGAATGAATCTGATCAAATCGGTCTTACTGGTTTTAAAATGAATCGCATTGCCCCCGGAGCTGGTAACCCGAGCACTGAAACAGACAACATCGCCTTCTTTGATGACGGTCGAAATTGGCCACAGCGGCTTTATGAAAAATTTACCGATCCTGTCTTTTCTAATCATTTCGATTCTGCTCTTATTCTCAACTACAACATCGGATTTTTATTTGCTTCAGGAACTTTTAAACTCAAAGCCGGCAAAACCGAACGCTTCAGCCTCGCTCTTGGTTACGGTGCTGACCTGATCGAACTGCGTAGTACAGTTAAAACTGTTCAGCAAATTTACAATGCTAATTACCAATTTGCTGTTCCACCGCCATTACCAACTGTAAAAGCAGAAGCAGGCGACACTTACGTGCGGTTAACTTGGGATGATGTTGCCGAACGGGGTGTTGACCCCGTTACAAACATAAACGATTTCGAGGGTTATCGAATTTACCGCTCAACAGACCCTGAATTTCGAGACCCGAAAGTAATTACAACCGGGCGAGGAACAGGTCCATTCGGTAATGGAAAGCCCATCGCCCAATTCGATTTGAAAAACGGCATCAGCGGTTTCTCGAAACAAACTGTAGAAGGTGTTGCATATTACCTTGGCGATGAAACAGGAATAACACATACGTTTATCGACACAACTGTAACCAATGGTCAACTTTATTATTATGCTGTTACAGCTTACGATTTCGGATCTGATTCATTAGAATTTTTTCCGTCAGAAAATTCTATCAACGTCTCGCGCACACCACGCGGCGGTGTGATTCTTCCTTCTAACGTAGCTGAAGTCAGACCTAATCCGAAATCCCTCGGCTATACACCTGCTGCCGCATCAAAAACTGTCCGAATTAACGGAGAAGGAATCGGTTATGTAGATATAAAGATTTTAAATTCTGATTTGGTTCCTGATGATCATACTTTTTATATTACATTCAACACACAATCGCCGGACAGTATCCGTGCATTTTCTTACAATTTAACCGACAGTACTACCGGAAAGGTTGTAATAAAAAACGGATATGACCTTGATGGTGAAGGCATCGGACAGGTGGGTTCTGGAATACTTCCAGTCATTACGACCCCAAAGACAGTTGTTCTTGATACGTTACGAACAGGATTCACACCAACGAGTCCGACGAATGCTCGATTGAAAACAAATTATATACATGTTCTGCCAATCAACTTACGTCGTCCCGGTTTCCCTGACGATATTACAATTACGTTTGCCAATACATTCATGGATTCATCTATTTCTTTTGGTGTCGGTCGCCCTGCTCGGCCTGCCAAATTTAGAATTACCGCTAAAACCGATACCGGTAATATGCGAATGAAGTTCGTATTTTTTGACGTTAACAGAGATAGTACTATAAGCAGAGCAGATGAATACATCGATATTGTAACTTATGCGAAATCGGCTCCATCTACAGCACGACAAACTTGGAGGATTCAACTCGATACGATCGGTCAATCTGTTCGAGGAACGCTTGCTCCACCCGCTGAAGGGGATGTGTACAATTTAGTTATAGATGTTCCTTATGGTGTCCAAGATACTTTTAAGTTTGTCACTAAAGCAGAATTTATTGATAACACGAAAGCAAAAGAACAGTTTGCTAAGAAACCGTATGTCGTGCCTAATCCCTATGTCGGCTCAGCGAGTTTTGAACCGGAACGTTTCGCAGTTTCCGGTCGTGGTGAACGACGACTCGAATTCAGAAACATTCCACAAAATTGTACTATTAGAATTTACACGATAAGAGGTGAACTTGTGCAAACGCTTTACCACGATGGTACCACAAGCGGTTATGTAGCTTGGAACCTACGGACTAAAGATAATCTCGATGTTGCGCCTGGACTATACATTTTTCATGTGGATGCACCCGAGGTAGGTACAAGTATCGGGAAATTTTCTATTATTAAGTAGTAGGAAGACACGCTATGAAAAAGATTTTAATATTATTTTTTATCTATTTATTTTTTCAGACATCATTTTCTCAAACAAAGACTGGAACAACTGTAGGTCAATTCCTTCTTATAGAACCGAGCGCTCGTGTTTCAGCAATGGGAAATGCAGGTTCGTCAATGTACGGCGAAGTCTTTGCTGCTTATTATAATCCGGGTGCAATAGGGATGCTGTCGGGTTATCAAGTTCAGTTCGCACATAGTCTTTGGCTCGCAGACATAGCTTACAATTATGCGGCAGTTTCAATTCAACCCGGTGAGTGGGGAAATCTTTTTGCAAGTGTAACATCATTAAATTCGGGTGAGATTGAGGTCAGAACAGTGTCGCAGCCGCTCGGAACGGGTGAACGTTATACGGTATCCAACTTTGCAGTAGGGCTTGGCTACGGCAAACAAATTTCGGATAGATTTTCTGCCGGCATCCAGGTAACGTATATGCAGGAGATGATTTGGCACAGTTCTCTTTCTGCGTTTGCTATCAACGTCGGAACTATTTATCGCCTCTCACCGGATGGATTGCACATAGGTGCAAGTATTTCAAACTTCGGTACAAGGGCAAAATATTCCGGTGATGATTTGCGTATTCAGTTCGATAGAGATCCTACACGGTATGGAGACAACAGCGCTCTGCCGGGACAATTTTTTACAGAAGAATTCCCATTGCCCGTGTTTTTCCGTGTGGGTGTAAGTATGCCGTGGCAAATCGGAAATTATAATAAATTCCAATTTACTGTTGATGCTTTTCATCCGAACGATAACACGGAAAGTATAAGTTTTGGCGCTGAATGGATGTTCAGAAATACTTTTGCTATTAGAGGCGGCTATCAAAACCTTTTTCAACAAGATTCGGAAGTAGGTTTAACATTAGGCGCCGGCGTTTATTTCGACGTCGGTGGTTATGAATTTAAAATGGATTACGCTTGGAATGACTACGGCCGTTTGGAAAGTGTTCAACGGTTTTCAATCGGATTATCTTTTTAACTGCACATTAAATACATGAAACAATTTGCTACTAAGTACGGAAAATTTTCTCCGGACGGAAAAGAATATATCATCACAACACCAAGAACACCCCGACCTTGGATAAATGTAATAAGTAACGGTGATTATGGAATTACAATTTCGCAAACCGGCAGCGGTTATAGCTGGCGCACACACGCTCAGTTAAACAGAATCACACGATGGGAACAAGATTTAATAAAAGATGATTGGGGAAAGTATATTTATCTGCGAGATGAGAAGGGTAATATATGGTCCGCTGGATGGAAACCTGTTTGCAATGAGCCGGATTCTTACTCTTGTCAACACGGTATCGGTTATACTAAAATCGATTCTACGAATTTCGGAATAGAGACCGAGCTGCTTATCTTTGTTCCGAACAACGAACCGCTTGAAATTTGGAGACTTACTATTAAAAACAAAACTCGTCGTCCACGCCGACTTCGAACATTTACTTATTTTGAGTGGGGACTTGGCGCATCGCCCGACTGGCATAGGGAATTCCACAAAACTTTTATCGAAACAAAGTTTGACGAAAACGCAATCTTCGCTACAAAAAGGATGTGGGAAATTCCAGCTGAAAGAGGCCATTGGAATGCCGATTGGGCTTATATAGCTTTCCACTCGTCTAACATTAAACCCGCTTCTTTTGATTGTGATAAAGAATCTTTTCTCGGTAATTATGGGTCGTTAAGTAATCCTGAAGCAGTTACTAAAGGAAAGCTCCATAAAAAATGCGGTAATATGCTCGATCCTATCGGCAGTCTTCAAAATAACATTTCACTCGGACCAAAAGAAGAAATCACAATTGTTTTTACACTCGGCGCTGCCGATTCAAAACCGCAAGCTCTCGATTTAATTAAAAAATATTCTTCGTTTCAGAATGTCGATGAAGCTTTTCTGAATGTTCGAGAAAGATGGAATGAACTTCTCGACACGGTAGAGATTCACACTCCCGACGATGCGATGAACATAATGATGAACACCTGGCTGAAGTATCAGGCAATCTCCGGACGGATGTGGGGAAGAACGGCTTATTATCAGACTGGTGGCGCTTTTGGGTTCAGAGATCAGTTGCAAGATAGTCAAATCTTCCTTCCAATAGATCCCGAAAAAACTAAACAGCAAATTCTTCTTCACGCCCGGCATCAGTTTAAAGACGGAACGGTTTATCACTGGTGGCATCCTATTTCTGAAATCGGTCTGAAGTCAAAAATTTCAGATAATTTACTTTGGATGCCGTTTGTTGTTAACAATTATCTTTTGGAGACTAACGATTTTTCGATACTCGATTGTAAAGAGCCTTTTGTGGATGATGCGACACCTGTAAAACTCTACGATCATTGTATCCTTGCAATTGACAAGGCGCTCGAAAGGTTCAGCGCGCGAGGTTTACCATTGATTGGCGGCGGCGACTGGAACGACGGGTTGAGCGCTGTGGGGCTTGATATGAAAGGCGAGTCCGTTTGGCTTGGGCATTTTATTCACCGGATACTTCTCGATTTCTCAGAAATTGCTTGGCGCTACGGCGATACTCAAAAAACAAATGCCTACCTTGAACGGGCAAAATTATTAAAAGAAAAATTAAATAATCTCGCTTGGGATGGCGAGTGGTATTACCGTGCGACTAAAGATTCAGGCGAAAAGATTGGCAGTAATGAAAATGCTGAAGGTAAAGTTTTTTTAAATGCTCAGACTTGGTCGGTTATTGCTGAGGTAGCCGATAGAAATCGGGCTAACCAAGTTATGGATGTAGTTGAAAAAGAACTTGAGTATAAAGCAGGACCTCTGCTTTTATATCCGGCATATAAAACTATCGATACATTCATCGGTTATCTTACTCGCTATGCCGCAGGAATGCGTGAAAACGGTGGCGTTTATACACACGCAGCTACTTGGGTGGTTATTGCAGAAGCTTTGCTTAAACGTGCTGATGCGGCTTACCGGATATGTTCAAAAATAAATCCGATTAACAGAGGACTCAAACCCGATGAGTATGTAGCTGAACCTTATGTTACACCGGGCAACATCGAAGGACCTGAATCTCCGTTCTACGGTCGTGGCGGTTGGACGTGGTACACAGGTTCTGCTTCCTGGTTGTTTAAGGTTACAATCGATTGGATACTCGGCATAAGGTCCACTTTTGAAGGACTGATTATCGACCCTTGCATTCCTAAAACGTGGAAAAAATATTCTGTCAAACGAAAATTTCGCGGCGCAACTTATTTGATTGAAGTCAGTAATCCATCGAGCGTCGAATGCAGCGTTAAAGAAATTCTAATTGATGGAAATCCTTTCATTTCTAAAACTCCTGGACTTAAAAATGTTCTTCCGGTTTTTGAAGATGGTTCAACACATACAATAAAAATTACACTCGGAAGGTAAACCATGAAGCCATTCTTTTCAATCATTCTTATCAGTTTTATTTTATCGCCAAACTTGTTTGGCCAAAGTGATGATGAGCTGTTAGACTCGCTTCAGCATTCAGCTTTCCGTTTTTTCTGGTATGAAGCCAATCCTTCGAATGGACTGATAAAAGATCGCAATACATACTCGGTTCCGTCAAGTATTGCATCAGTTGGCTTTGGACTATCGGCAATTTGTGTTGGTGTTGATCGAGGTTGGGTCGCAAGAGAAGCCGCAAGAGACCGCGTGCTGACGACTCTTAAAACTTTTTGGCATAAGCCACAGGGAAGCGCTGTATCAGGTACAATCGGTTACAAAGGTTTCTTCTATCATTTCTTGGATATGACAACTGCAACCCGGGCTTGGAATTCTGAGCTATCATCTATCGATACAGGGTTGTTGTTAGCAGGAATTTTGGACGCACAACAATACTTTGCTGGAGCCGACTCGATAGAAACGCTCATCCGTGCGTATGCCGATTCAATCTACCGCCGTGTCGATTGGAATTGGATGCGCAACCTTAACTCCGGAATTATGATGGAATGGAAGCCCGAAACTCAATTCGGCACAATGGGTTATTGGATTGGTTACAACGAAGCAATGATTTTATATATTCTCGCGTTAGGTTCTCCAACCAAACCTGTTCCCACAACCGCCTGGCAGGCATGGACGAGCGGTTATACGTGGGAAACATACTACGGATATTCTTACGTCCCATTCCCACCGCTCTTCGGACATCAGTATTCGCACTGCTGGGTTGATTTCAGAAATATTCGCGATGCCTATATGCGATGGAGAGGTATAGATTATTTTGAGAACTCGCGCCGTGCGACTTTGGCTCAGCGTGAATACTGTATTGACAATCCGGGAAACTTTGTCGGTTACAGCGATTCTGTTTGGGGACTCACTGCTTCTGACGGACCAACTGGATACGCTGCACGTGGTGCGCCGCCGGCTTTTAACGACGACGGAACAATAACACCGACTGCTGCTTTAAGTTCAATACCATTTACTCCAGAACAATCTCTTGCAGTCGCTCATAAACTCTACAACACGTTCCGCCCTCAACTCTGGACAAATTATGGTTTCCGAGATGCTTTCAATCTAAAAGTGAATTGGTGGGGACCTGATGTAATCGGCATTGACCAAGGGCCGATAATCGTGATGATAGAAAACTATCGGACTCAATCTGTTTGGAATCGTTTTATGAAGAGTCCATATATACAATTAGGATTACAGCGTGCAGGTTTTGAACCCGTAACCGATGTAAATGAACCTTCAATATCGATTTCAGATTTCAAGCTCTTTCAAAATTATCCAAATCCTTTCAATCCAGTTACTACGATTCAGTTTGATATACCGAAAACAGCACAAGTGAGTTTGAAGATATACGATCTGCTTGGACGAGTGGTGGCAACATTAATCGATGAACAAAAAACTGCTGGCAAACACAATATCGAATTTCGTTTTGCTGGGGCGGGATCGGATTTCGAGCTTTCAAGCGGCATCTACTTCTATCAATTATGTGCTGGAACATTCGTTCAAACGAAAAAACTTTTATTGATGAAATAGTATCCGTGCCCATCCATCGTAAAATAATTTAACGCTATGCAAACCAGAAAAATTACCATAATAATTTTTATCCAAATAATATTCATAACCATTGGATGTAGTCAACAAAACACTGTAAAGGATGATTCTATAAAATGGGATTCTTTTCTCGATACACTTCAAGAGCGTACACTACAATTTTTTCTCGACGTTACTGATTCTACTACAGGTTTAACTCCCGACCGTTGGCCCGCATCGTATTCGCCATCGAGTGTCGCTGCAATCGGATTCGCACTAACTTCTCATCCAATCTCTGTTGAGCGCGGCATCATTACACGCAATCAAGCAGCTCAACGGGTGTTGAATACGCTTCGATTCCTTTTGAAACTTGAACAAAGTGAAAAGCCGGACGCAAGCGGCTATAAAGGATTCTATTATCACTTCCTGACTCTCAAAGAAGGCAAGCGAACCTGGAACTGTGAGCTATCCACAATCGATACGGGCTTGCTCATGGCTGGTGTTCTTTTCTGTCAAACTTATTTTGATCGAGCTACGAACATTGAAAAAGAAATCCGTCAGCTTGCTGATAGTCTTTATCGCAGAGTCGATTGGCAATGGGCAATGGCTGGACGAAATGGGATTACTCTCGGTTGGACGCCCGAGCGCGGATTCCATTCGGATATTTGGGACGGCTATGATGAGGCGATGATTCTCTACATTCTTGCACTTGGTTCTCCAACGCACTCAGTTCCCGAAAGTGTTTGGGATGCCTGGACAAAAACATATCTGTGGGCAAAATTTTATGGATATGAGTTTATTAGCTTTGCACCCCTTTTCGGTCATCAGTTTTCACATTGTTGGATAGATTTCAAGGGGATTCAAGATGAGTATATGAAGGGAAAAGGAATTGATTACTTCGAGAATTCTCGCCGAGCAACATACTCGCAGCAAGCATACGCAAAAGAAAATCCGGGCAAGTTTAAAGATTATTCAGACACAATCTGGGGTTTCACCGCTTGCGACGGGCCAAAAGATACATCCTTTATAATTGATGGTAAAAGAAGAAAGTTTGAAGGATATGCCGCTCGTGGGCCTTCGATAGATTGGACGAACGACGACGGAACTATCGCACCGACCGCCTCCTCTAGTTCGATCCCTTTTGCCCCTGAAATATGCATTCCCACATTGAAAGCAATCAGAAATAAATATGACATTCTCGTATTCCGAAAGTATGGTTTTATAGATGCGTTCAATCCGACTTATCGAACACAGGAGTATCCAATCGGTTGGTTCGATAATGATTATTTGGGAATTGATCAAGGTCCAATCGCAATAATGATTGAAAATTATAGGAACAGTTTTGTGTGGAATGTAATGAAAAAAAATCCGTACATCATTAAAGGATTAAAGCGTGCCGGTTTCAAAGGTGGATGGCTGGAAGGAAATTGATATCTCATACGGCAAACACAACTGATAGGAAAATGAAAGTTATAAAAATAATTGTGCTACTATTCTTATTACTGCATCCAGCGGTTACACAAGTGAGCCTTCTCGATAATTTCGAAGACATCAAATCCTGGATGCCTATTGTCTCCGACGGTGCTTCGATGAATATCACTCAAACGCAGGGTTATAGAGGAAAAGGGCTTGCTCTTCATTTTGAATTTCACGGCTCAGGTTATGCAATTGCTCAAAAGCAGTTCAAACTTCATCTACCTCAAAACTATAAGTTTACATTCTATCTTCGGGGAGACGCACCCGTAAATAATTTTGAGTTTAAGCTGCTCGACACCGCAGACAATGTATTCTGGATTAAGAAACTGAATGTTGATTTCCCAAAGGAATGGACGAAGCAAAAAATCAAGAAGCGACATATTACTTTTGCTTGGGGACCTGCCGGCGGTGGTGAAATTAAATATGTAGATAAGATTGAGTTTGTGGTATCTGCAGGAACAGGCGGCGGCAAGGGGACAGTTTACATTGATGAATTCAAAATAGAACCAACTACAGAAGCGACACCAAACTTAAAGCCGGTTGTAACTGCTTCTTCAACTGCCAAAAATTCTTCACCGCAATTTGCGATAGACGAAAATACTACAACAAGTTGGGTGAGCGGCGGAAAGTCGGAGCGCCAGTGGTTGGTTATCGACTTTCATCAGGAGCGTGAGTTTGGCGGATTAGTAATTGATTGGGTAAAGGAAAAGTATGCAAGACAATATGATGTTGACCTTTCGGGAGATGGTAAAAATTGGACGACGGTCTATCGAGTAATGGGTGGAAATGGAGACCGCGATTATATCTATTTACCTGAGGCGGAAACTCGTTTTCTCAGATTGAATCTAAAGAAGAGCAGCGACAACAAAAACTACGGCATCTGCAATGTAGATGTGAAAAGTGTGGAATTTGGTGCGTCTCCAAACAAATTTTTCACAGCGGTTGCGAGTGATGCGCCGCGAGGATATTTCCCAAAATATTTTTCCAAACAAATGTCGTATTGGACTATCGTCGGCGTCAGCGGCGATACGAAGGAAGCAATGATAAACGAAGAAGGGATGATAGAGGTTGATAAAGCAAGTTTTTCTCTCGAACCATTTTTATATCTCAACGGTAAATTTATTACCTGGAATGATGTTCGGCTTACTCAGTCGCTCGACCGCAACTACCTTCCAATTCCTATCGTGGAGTGGAAATATAATGATTTCATTCTGAAGACAACGACATTTGCCGTCAATGTAGAAGGCAAACCGGTATTGGTTGTCAATTACAATGTAGAGAATAAAAGCGATATGATGGTTGAGGGGAAATTATTTGTTACATTGCGTCCATTTCAAGTTAATCCGCCATCGCAGGATTTGAATATGGTAGGCGGGACGACAAATATTCGTTCAATAAAGTATTCTGATGGGATAGCTACAGTCAACGATGTAACGCAAGTGTTATCTCTCTCAACGCATAACGCCTTCGGCGCGGCAGAATTTGACCAAGGCGACATAACATCGTTCATTTCTCGTGGAGAAGTTCCACCTACTCGTAATATCACCGATCATTTCGGTTATGCATCTGCTGCATTCGAATATTACCTAACTTTGCCATCTGGTGGTTCGAAGGACGTTTATCTGATTGTTCCGTTCGGCGAAGAACCTACTAACATCAAACCGAACATGGAGGACGATAAATCAGAATCATTTGTGAGTGAACTTTTAGACAAGACTCAGAAATTTTGGGAATCTAAATTTAGTGTGGTAGAATTTAAACTTCCCAAAACAGCCGAGAAAATTGTAAACACATTGAAATCGAATATTGCTTATATACTGATAAACCGGGATGGACCGGCTATTCAGCCCGGTTCTCGCTCGTATGAGCGTTCTTGGATAAGAGACGGGGCGCTAACTTCCACAGCGATTCTCTATATGGGTTTAACAGATGAAGTGCGTGAATATATTGATTGGTATGCAAAGTACCAATTCCCCGATGGAAAAATACCTTGCGTTGTTGATAGCCGCGGGGCTGACCCGGTTCCCGAACACGACAGTCACGGTGAATTTATTTATATAGTAATGCAATATTTTCATTTTACAAAAGATACAATCTGGTTGCGCGGAAAGTTTGAAAATATTGTAAAAGCCGTCAGATATATACAATTCCTCCGCAGTCAACGTAAAACCGACGACTTCAAATATGGCACACCAGACCAGCAAGCTATGTTTGGTCTGGTTCCCGAATCGATAAGCCACGAGGGTTACTCAGCCAAGCCGATGCATTCGTACTGGGACGACTTTTGGGTATTGCGCGGACTAAAAGATGCAACTACTATCGCACAAATTTTGGGTGAGGAAAAAATAGAAAAAGAATTCAAATCTGAAACAGATGATTTCCAGAGTTGTTTGTACGCTTCGATGCATCTTGCAATGCAAAACAAGAATATTGATTACATACCCGGCTGTGTTGAGCTTGGTGATTTCGATGCGACTTCAACTGCAATCGGTGTAAATCCTATTGGCGAGTTGGGCAACATTCCCAAACCGCAGCTCACGAATACATTCGATCGTTATTACAAATTCTTTATGGACAGGCGCGATGGTAAAATTGATTGGGTGAATTATACTCCTTACGAAGTTCGAATAATCGGCGCGTTTGTTTATATGGATCAGAAACAACGCGCTCACGAGTTGTTGAATTTCTTTTTTGAAGACCAGCGTCCGAAAGGGTGGAACCATTGGGCTGAAGTCGTGTGGAAGAATCCGGATACTCCAAGATTTATCGGAGATATGCCGCACACGTGGGTGGCTTCGGATTTCATTCGTTCTATTCGAAGTATGTTTGTGTACGAGCGGGAAAAAGATTCTTCGCTTGTTATCGGGGCGGGTATTCCCGAAGATTGGCTGAACGAACCGGACAGCATCGAAGTTAAGAAATTGCCAACATACTATGGCAGTCTTACTTATAGCATGAAAAAAGTCGGCGAAAACTTGGTCGTCGAAATCACCGGTAACATCCAAATCCCTCCCGGTAAAATTATTCTCCATTCACCTTTTAGCAATCCAATTGTTTCAGTCCAAATTAATGGCAAACCGGTAAGGCATACAAATCGCGATATCGTGATTGAAACAATGCCGGCAACCGTTATTCTGAAACCCGCAAGATGAGTACAAACGTTTTTAAACAACCGAGAAAAAAAATCTCTCTCAACGGTTCTTGGGAATTACAACCCGGAGGAAAAGAGAGCTTACCATCAAAATGGGATTATGAAGTCCAAGTTCCGGCTCTAGTGGATTGCGTCAAACCAAAATATAACTGGCAAACATACGACTATCACTGGTACCGGAAAACATTCCGTTTAGATGAGGTTTCTCAATATCAGATTGCCGTACTGATTATCGAACAGGCGATGTTCGGAACTGAAATATGGCTGAATGGAAAGCATATTGGCGGCGATATAGCTTGCTACACATCTCAAGAATACATTTGTACGGATGCACTTTTATATGGAAAGGAGAATGAACTATTAGTGCGAGTAGGGTCTCGTAACACGCTTCCGCCTGCAAGCGCTGTTGGCAAAGACCAGGAGCGAGAGACATTTATCCCTGGTATCTGGGGAGATGTACATATCAACTTATCAGGTAGCCTTCGTGTTAAACTGGTTCAAGTTATTTCACATATTGACTCTCATAAAGCAGAAGTGAAAATTACAATCGAGAACTGTTTAGCATCAAACAAAGAAGTGAAGATTGTTGGAAAAATTTGGGAGAAGAAATCTAAAATTCAAAGCTCCAACATTATTGCAACCGAGGTAACAGTTTCAGCTAACTCGGAAGCAAACGTAACTCTTTTAATTTCTATCGATTATATGCAGCTTTGGTCTCTTGAATATCCATTTCTGTATGAGGTAGAGATTGCCATTGAGGATGGAGGAGAAGTGGTTGACCAAACGTTTACGACTTTCGGTATGCGCGAATTCAAAATAACCGGTTCCGATTTTTACCTAAACGGAAAGCGAATATTTCTACGCGGCGGCAACATTGCTTTTCATCGCTTTCTTTCAGACCCTGACAGGGGATTACTTCCTTGGAATTCTGAATGGATTAAGAAAATCTTGGTTGATATTCCAAAAGCACACAACTTCAATTTTTTCCGCAATCACCTCGGACAAATGTACAACCGCTGGTACGACATTGCAGATGAGTACGGGATACTAATTCAAAACGAGTGGCAATTCTGGACGACTTCCGGAACGAAAGAACAAATCACGAAAGAATTTACCCGTTGGCTGCAAGATAATTGGAATCATCCGAGCGTCATTTTCTGGGACCCGATAAATGAATCAACGGATGATGTCGTCCAGAAAGAAATCGTGCCGAAGATGAAGGAACTCGATCCAACCCGTGCGTGGGAGTCTGTGGATTTTATAGAGCAGCATCCATACATTTACTCGCTCGGTCCGGTGTTGAATGACTGTAAATTCGGCTTCACCGTCTCGTTAGAAGAAATCGAACATTCGGTGACACCTCCTGTAGTAAATGAATTTCTATGGTGGTGGTTAGATAAAAATTTTCAACCGACCTCGCTGACAAAAGATGTTATCGAACGATGGCTCGGAAAAGATTACACACAAGAAGAGTTGATTAGTCATCAATCATTTCTTGCTCAGGAGTTAGTCGAATTATTCCGTCGTATGCGTGTTCGTGCAATCCAGCCATTTGTCTATTTGAGCAATAACGATGGACCGACAGGTCATTGGTTTGCGGGTAACATAAAAGATTTGCAGCCAAAGCCGGTACTTGAAACTTTAAAAAATGCATTTTCTCCGTTCGGTTTAAGTTTAGAGTTATGGGATAGGCATTTCTTCATTAACGAAGAACGCACAATCCGCCTCTTTATTTTTAATGATACCAACGAGAAGCAAAAAGGGCAGATACTTTACGGCATTACAGACGGTGAGGGAAAATGCCTTTGGAAAAAAAATGAAGATGTATCTGTGGATGGTAGTACTTGTATGGAACATCCAATTGTATTCAGAATGCCTTCAGAACCTGGCACATTTTACATCCGGTCAGAATTATTCGTCGGTGATAAAAATATACAGATAGCCTTCAGTCAAAAAATTGCACACGTGTTCGATCCACCGCAAGCTTCAGCACAAATGAGACGGATTACTGTTGGATTGTTAGAAGCTAATGGAGAGATTTCAGATTTTTTAAGTATGATGAAGATACCTCATATTGTTTTTCATGGAAATTTCAGTAAATTCAAGACACTGGTTGTAGATAGAAGTTCGTTACAGGACAAAACATATAAATTGTTATTAAATGAAATTACAGAATTTATTAAGTCGGGCGGTACATTGATTATTAACGAACCCGAATACGGTGTCAATGCAAAAGTAATTGTCACTGTTGCCCGCGGACTTGAATTGACAATTGAAAAACGTTCTGATACCGACCGCGGCGGTTACGATTCGTACCTTTTCGCAGAAGATCATTCACATCATTTGTGGAAAAATATATTGAAAGAACATTTAAAAATGTTTAACGGTGGCTATGGTGGCGAGGTTGTCTCGCAACACGATGTTACAGCCGACGGTGTTTCAAAAGTATTTGCCCGTTGCGGTTTGAAACTGAAAACTTCGGTTGTGTTCGAAATTCCTATCGGTAAAGGTAAGGTAATTGTTTCGCGATTGCAGTTGAGAGGACGATTAGTAAATAAATCGAACTCCTCTCGACTTTTTGACCGCCGTGTTGACCCGGTGATACAACAATATTTGTTGAATCTTTTTGAATATGCTAATTCTTAATGAATAAAATTTTTACATACTTGATTGCCTCGCTCTTGTTGATAACCCTCTCACAATTAGGCTGCCGCTCATCACCATCTTCCGAAACGGTTCTTATTTTTTGGGCGATGGGTGCTGAAGGCGAAAATGTTCAGAAACTGATTCCTGAATTTGAGCGAAGAAATCCCGGGATTAAAGTAAAAGTCCAATCAATCCCTTGGACCGCCGCTCACGAAAAATTACTTACAGCGTATGCCGGAAACTCAACTCCCGACGTATCACAACTTGGAAATACCTGGATTCCCGAATTCACACTCCTGAATGCTATAGAAAATTTAAATCTCTGGATCGAAAAATCATCACTCATCAAAAAGGAAAATTATTTCGAAGGGATATGGAAAACAAATGTTATAGACGACATTCCGTATGGCATACCTTGGTACGTTGACACTCGGGTGATGTTTTATCGTAAAGATATTTTAGAACAGGCGGGCTACAAAAATCCGCCTGCAACGTGGGATGAGTGGTTCGATGCTTCGATGAAGATTAAACAATTAGCCGGTGGGAAAGAAAAATACGCAGTTCTACTGCCTACAAACGAATGGGTTCCGTTTGTCGTAGCGGGATTACAAAACGGGTCTACGTTGTTGAAAGATGGCAACCGATACGGCGATTTCAGCGGTAAAGAGTTTACCAAAGCTTTTGAGTACATAATGCGATTTTACCAGAAGAAGCTTGCGCCTGTAGGTATCACGCAAGTTACAAACATCTATCAGGGAATGGCTGAGGGATTTTTTGCAATGTACATAACAGGCCCGTGGAATATCGGTGAATTTCAAAAACGAATGCCACCGGCGCTTCAAGATAAATGGATAACGGCACCGCTCCCCGGTCCCGAGAAGAATAGACCCGGCGTCTCACTTGCCGGAGGTGCCAGCTTGGTGATTTTTCGCAACTCGACAAAGAAAGAACAAGCGTGGAAATTCATAGAATATCTTTCGGCGGTGCAGCAGCAGTTAGAATTTTACAAAGTTACAGGGAATCTACCTGCTGTCGAAGAAGCTTGGAACGATACATTATTTAGGAACAATGTCTATGTAAAAGCTTTTTATGAACAATTCAAGCACGTTGTACCGACACCAAAAATTCCTGAGTGGGAACAAATCGCAATGAAAGTTCAGCAATATGCTGAGTCTGCATCTGCTCAAAAAATGTCCGTTAATCAAGCTCTTGCAGAACTCGACAAGGACGTGAATATAATTTTAGAAAAACGCAGGTGGATGCTGAACAGGAAGTGATGCATGTATAAGGGAACGAGACAAATAACGAATTCATTCACGAAAAGTTTTTATAGCGCGGCTTATTTTTTTCTTACACCGGCTTTAGCAGCCATATTTATATTTTTCTTCTTACCCGTCATTGCGGCATTCGTCATGAGTTTTACCGATTTCGACATCTACTCTTTAGGCAATATTCAGTATGTCCGTTTTGTCGGCTTCCGTAATTATTTACAACTTTTTAACGATCCCCTTTTCTGGCAAGCTCTTCAAAATACTTTTTACTTTGTGCTTGTTGGCGGACCGTTATCTGTTGCCGTTTCGTTAGGCGCGGCAATACTTCTCAATTCAAAACTCGTGCGTTTCAAAAGCTTCTTCCGCGTAATTTACTTTGCCCCCGTCGTAACTACACTTGTCGCCATCGCTGTAGTCTGGCGATTCGTTTACCATCCAAGGTTTGGGCTACTGAATTACTTTTTAAGCTTTTTCGGAATTAATCCCATCGATTGGTTAGGCGATCCAACTTATGCAATGCCTGCTATCATCCTGTTGGCGGTCTGGAAAAACTTCGGATATAACATGATCATATTTATTGCTGGATTGCAAAATATCCCGGATGAACTGTATGAAGCCGCGCGCATCGACGGCGCAAATGCCCGGCAGCAGTTTCTTTATATCACAATTCCGATGTTAGCTCCCACGACACTCTTCGTCAGCATTATAACAATGATTGGATATTTCCAGCTATTCGCCGAGCCGTATGTGATGACACAAGGAGGTCCACTCAATAGCACACTCAGCATTGTATTATTGATGTACCAGCAAGGATTTCGTTGGTGGAACATGGGATACTCAGCATCATTGGCGTTTGTGCTGTTCGTAATAATTCTGATCGGATCACTCGTCCAGTTCAAACTACAAAAACGGGGAGAGGAAGGATGAAAAAAACTCTAAAAACTATGTTGTTTCTTATTACCGTTTTTTTTGCCGTCGCCACACTGACGCCACTTCTCTGGATGTTATCTGCATCCGTGATGCCGGCAGGGCAGGCGAGCACGTATCCACCAAAATTTTTCCCCGAATCCGTTACACTCGACCACTACGCTGTGCTATTCACACGTTTAGATGTGTTGCGTTACTTCATAAATAGTTTTTTAATTAGCACTGCGGTAACATTTATATCACTTTTATTTAATTCGATGGCAGGATACGCGTTTGCCAAATACCGATTTCCCGGTCGTAACCGTCTGTTCAAGCTGCTCATATCTACAATGGTGATACCCGCACAAGTTACAATGCTTCCATTATTCTTGATGCTGAACAAGATGGGATTAATTAATACCTATCTCGGTGTGATCATTCCGGGTATGGCGAGTATTTTTGGAATTTTTCTTATCCGCCAATACGCTCTTTCGATTCCTGACAGTCTGATTGACGCCGCACGCATCGACGGAGCGAGCGATTTCAGAATCTATCGTTCTATTATACTTCCTTTATGCAAACCTATACTGATCACGCTTGCGATATTCACGTTTATGGGAACGTGGAACGATTTTCTCTGGCCCCTAATTGTCATGACCGACGATTCGATGTACACTCTGCCGGTTGCGCTTGCCAATCTTGCTGGTGAGCACGTACAAGACACTGAACTTATGATGGCTGGATCTGTAATTACCATCATGCCGGTTATGGTATTATTCCTTGCATTGCAAAAATATTACATCAGCGGTTTGATGGCTGGTGCAGTAAAAGAGTAAACGGAAAAAATATCATTTTCAGATTACATAAAATATCCCGCTTCACTTCGTTTAGCCCGTTCCACGGGCTTCAGCGGGATTCTCAATTTGACTTATAATTTAACTTCCCGCAGGTGCGGTTTGTTAAATTATGTCAAATTGGAAGTAGCGCTAACGGGATTCGAACCCGTATTCCCGCCTTGAGAGGGCGGTGTCCTAACCCTTAGACGATAGCGCCCATTGGTAAATCGTCAACAGTCATTAGTAATTTGTACTTACGAATAACAAGTTACCAAAGACCAATAACTAATTTTGCTGCCCTGTCAGGATTCGAACCTGAACTAACTTGATCCAGAGTCAAGTGTGTTGCCAATTACACCACAGGGCAATAGAAATTTTTCTGCGTCCAATATACTTATTTGTGCCATTATAATCAACCTTGACATTCTTCTTTTTTTTTGCTAATATACTACCGTATTCGTTAATAATTATCGTTAGATTCTCTCTCAATGGAGATAAAGTGACTAAATCAAAAGGACGCGAACTTATATATCAAGGCACTACAAAAAATCTATACACTGCCGACCAACCTAACTTGTTGGTAATGGAATTTATTTCAGAATCCCATGATATCAAAAAGCTACGTGGGAAAACTAAAAGTCTTGTTAATCTCCGGGCTGAAATATCTTCTTATCTATTCGCATATTTAGAAAAATATCAAATTCCTACTGATTTTGTTAGAACTTTGACCGATTCCGAGTTGCTCATTAAACAAAATAAACCGATACAAACGACAGTGCATGTGTATAACTATGCTACAACTTCGTTGAGCAAAAGATTCGATTTGAAAGAGGGGGACCCTCTGACTTTTCCGATACTTGAATACTGTTATTTTAACAAAGATAAAAGTAAAACAGCGATTAACGAAACACACATCCTATCTTTAGGGATGGTTTCTATTGAGGATTTCAAGGCAATCAACCGGTTGGCAACGAAAACGAATGCTGTATTGCGATCGCTTTGTGAAAGGCGAAATTTGGTCTTAACTGATGTTGAACTTGAATTCGGACATATCGAAGATAAAATCGTACTAAGCGGCGAGCTTTCACCTTTAACCTGCCGCTTCTGGAATATCTCGGAAGATGGAAAATATCAGCGCGATTATTTTAATCATTCAAATGAAAATATTTATAAAGTATTTTCAGAATTAAACGACAGACTTTCGCATAAAGTTTGAATAATAGGAGAATTTCTTGATAACTAAATATGGTCTCGATGTTGTCGGTGTAGTTTCGTTCATTTGTTTTGCACTGATTTTAATTTCAACATTTTTTATTCGAATCGATTTATTAAAATACATACTGATTATTTTCAGTTCAGCATTTATTTTATTCACTCTCTATTTTTTTAGAGACCCGGATCGAGTTACACCGGCAGGAGATAACTTGATAATATCACCTGCCGATGGAAAAATTATTTCAATTAAAGATATTTATGAAGATAAATTTTTAAAAAGCGATGCCGTACTTATCAGCATTTTTATGTCGCCTTTAAATGTCCATGTGAATCGCTACCCGGTTGATGGCACGATACAATATTTCGAACACATCCCGGGCAAATATTTGGTCGCATTCGAAGATAAAGCCTCCGATGTAAACGAGCGAACCTTAATCGGCATTGAAAGTAAAAATGGTAAAGTTTTGTTTAAACAAATTGCAGGAGCTGTGGCTCGAAGAATTGTAGCCGATTTGAAAATCGGAATGCCTGCCAAAACGGGCGAGCGGTTTGGTATGATTAAGTTCGGCTCGCGCGTTGACGTGCTCCTGCCGAAAGATAAAGTTACAGTTAAAGTAAGTCTTGACCAAAAGGTATCTGCCGGCGAAACTGTAATAGCTGAATTCACAGGTGAATAAGGATGAAATTTTAAAATGAAAATTACCCGCGCTGTTGTTCCAAGTTTGTTTACCGTCCTTAATATGTTTTGCGGTTTTTTCTCCATCATTCATTCGAGTAAAGAAAATTTTGAAGTTGCTGCTTGGCTTATCATACTCGGTGCTGTATTCGATTCATTAGATGGAATTATGGCACGAATTACGAAGTCGTCCAGCAAATTCGGTGTCGAGTTTGATTCATTATCCGATTTGATAACATTCGGTGCAGCACCTTCTTTTATGGCGTATAAAATTTATCTGCACAACCTCGAAGGATTGGGAATTATTATCAGTTCGCTCCCTTTGATTTTAGGTGGAATACGTCTCGCTCGCTTTAACGTCCAGTTGGTCGGTTTCGATAAAGATTTTTTTAAAGGACTTCCGATCCCGGCTCAAGCAATTGCCTTAGTAGCTTTTGTTCTAACATATTTTTCGGAAGCCGATGGTATTGCCGGTTGGAAAGCCGATGTTTTTATTGTTCTTATAATATGGTTATCGCTTTTAATGGTCAGCACATTTAAATATGATACTCTACCCAAATTCAATAAACGGAATATCAAAGAGTATCCATTAAAATTCGGTATATTCCTAACGGCTGTTATAATTATTTTAGCTACCAAAGGGGCGGCAATTTTCCCCCTCTTTGTTTTATTTTCTTTCTCAGGAATTATCAGATGGACTATTTTAACGATCCCAAAATTATTCCAAGATGAAAAAATAATTGAAGAAGATCCTGAAAAAACGAGTATCGATGTGTAAATTTACAGGTGGATTTTGTTTTTAGCAAAAATAACAATCACTTTAAAAAAATCTATTCTTGACCCTCAAGGCAAAGCGGTTTATCATGCTCTTGAGAGTTTAAACTTTTCTTCCATTCAGGATGTTAGAATAGGTAAATACATAGAAATGAAAATTAATAGCAACAATATGGAAGAAGCTAAACGACAAACCGAGGATGCTTGTCAAAAGCTCCTGTCGAACGTTATTATGGAAAACTACTCCTTTACTATCGAAGAAATAAATTAAATAGAAGGGTATTTTATGGATACATTATATTATTATTTTAAAAAAACCTGGGTTGAATTTTCAATTGTTGGTTATGCGTTAATAGGTATTTTATCTTTATTTTTGAATCATTTTTTTCAACCCATTTCACATTTGGTTTTGTTATTAATCGGCATATCAACATTGTTTGTTGCTGCTTCGCTCGATCGGATTAAAGTAATCTTATTCCTTGGGCAGAATAAAAATTTAATTCTGAAAGCTCAATTGCTGTTATATTTTTTTTCGATTCTCATAATCGTGCTTATGATAACCAAATTAGATCTGCTGCATTCACTATCGCGATGGGATTAGAGATATTAATAAATGACTCGTTCGGATGTAAAATTTGGCGTAGTGGTTTTCCCTGGTTCAAACTGCGACCACGATTGTTATTATGTACTTAAAAATATCTTAAATCAGGAAGTGCAATTTTTCTGGCACAAAGAAACATCGATTGCGGATGTTGATGCGCTGATTTTGCCTGGCGGTTTTTCTTACGGCGATTATTTACGATGCGGTGCAATTGCCCGATTTTCACCTATTATGAAAGCTGTAATTGAGTTTGCTAACAAAGGTGGAGTTGTATTAGGAATATGCAACGGCTTTCAAATACTTTGCGAAACAGGGCTGCTGCCCGGTGTTCTGTTGCGTAATAAATCGCTCAAGTTCATCTGCGATTATGTTTATCTGCGGGTCGAGAATAATTCTAACCCATTCACCTCGGAATACACACAAGGTGAAGTAATTAAAATACCAATTGCTCATGGTGATGGTAATTATTTTGCGGATGCAGAAACGATTAATAGATTAGAACAAAACCGTCAAATAGTATTCCGTTACAGTGATGTGAATGGGATAATTACCGACGGAGCGAATCCGAATGGTGCTCTTCACAATATTGCGGGAATCATAAACGAAGCTGGGAATGTTCTCGGTATGATGCCGCATCCCGAACGGGCGTCGGATGAAATACTGTGTCATACAGATGGTAAAAAAATGTTTGAATCAGTTATTAAAAATTTAATTCATGAAAAAGTGTTTAACTAACTTAAAGGTAAAATTATGTTTGGCAATTTAGGAACGACTGAAATATTATTAATTCTTCTTTTCATTTTAATATTTTTTGGTGCGAAAAAAATTCCGGATTTAGCTCAAGGTTTAGGCAAGGGCATACGTGAATTCCGGAAAGCAGCACGAGATATCCAAACGGACATCGAACAACCAAAGGATTCTGCAAAAGTGGAAGAGAAGAAGGATCAATAAAATACGTAATGGTATATCAGGAATTATTCAAAGCTCTGAACGAGTCCCAAATCAAGTATCTTGTTGTTGGCGGTATGGCAGTCAGTTTACACGGAATACCACGCTCGACTTATGATATAGATTTGCTGATATCTCTTAAGCCAGAAAATATATATTCATTTTGGAATAAACTGAATTCTCTTGGCTGGTTTCCGATTGTTCCTATTAAAGTGGAAGAATTTGTTAATCCAGATAATAGGCAAAAATGGCGAAACGAAAAGAATATGTTAGTTCTTTCGTTTGTTAATAAAGATAAAGTATTTCAGGTAATCGATATATTTATAGAAAATGTTTTTGATTTCGATGAATGTTACTCAAGAAGAAAAATTGTTTATTCTAACACGATTCCGGTATCTGTCATAAGCATCGACGATTTAATAAATTTAAAATCATTAGCTGGGCGACAGCAAGATCAGGATGATATTGAAGCATTGAAGAAAATTAAAGAGATTAACAATGGATGAGAAGCAAAAAAAGAAAGGCGGTTATTCTTATCACATTACCGACGAACAAATAGAAAGATATAAACAAATACCGATAGACCAACGACTCGAATGGTTTGAAGAATGGCAGGAATTTATTTATAACACACTAACTCCTGAACAATGGGAAACTTTACAGAAATTTCGCAGAGGCGAAATATAAAATAACGAAAAATAATGTTTAACAAAATTAAGAAGAATAATTTATGAGCATACTTGCAGATAATACAACACGTTTAGTAGTTCAAGGAATAACAGGCGGCGAAGGAACGTTTCATACATCGCAAATGATTGCATACGGAACGAAAGTCGTTGCCGGCGTAACCCCCGGTAAAGGCGGGATGATGTATAAAGGAAACGAAATAGATTCGTTTGCACATCCGGTACCAGTTTTCAACACCGTTGCCGATGCAGTTAAAAATGAAGGTGCCAACACTTCGGTGATTTTTGTCCCATCGGCTTTTGCCGCAGATGCGATAAAAGAATCTGCCGATGCCGGGATTAAGTTAATCGTCTGTATTACTGAGGGAATCCCTACAAAAGATATGGTAAGTGTGAAAGAATATCTTAATAAGAAAAATGTTCGTTTGATAGGTCCGAATTGTCCGGGAATCATTTCACCGGGGAAGGCAAAAATCGGAATTATGCCTGGCTTTATTCATCTGCCAGGGAAAGTCGGACTGATTTCGCGTAGTGGTACGTTAACATACGAAGCAGTTTGGCAACTTACCGAGCGAGGCATAGGCCAGTCAACTTGCATCGGAATAGGCGGCGATCCGATTATCGGAACACAATTTACAGATGCGTTAAAAATATTTAAGAACGATCCGGATACCGAAGCAATAATTATGATTGGCGAGATTGGGGGAACTGCCGAAGAAGAAGCCGCTGAATATATTAAGAAAGAATTTAATAAACCGGTAATCGGATTTATTGCCGGAAGAACAGCACCTCCCGGACGGAGAATGGGACACGCCGGCGCTATAATTTCAGGAGGCAAGGGAACTGCTGTTGAGAAAATGCAAGCGATGCGTGAAGCGGGGATTCATGTTGTTGAAAGTCCGGCGCTGATTGGTGAAACCGTAGAAAAAGTTTTGGCTGAACAAAGGAAACCCCAAAATATTACTGCATCTGTTAGAAAAAAGAAAAAGGTTGTAAAACCAAAGTTGAGCGCCAAATTGAAAAAATTGTACTCTGCGGCTGTTGACAAAAAGAAGAATAAAAAAGTGTCATCCCGCAAAAAGGCAAAACCGGCGAAAGCTAAAAAAGTTAAATCTGTAAAAAAATCTAAAAGTAAAAAATAAAAAGGAGTAACAGTTGATAGAAAGAACATTAGCAATTCTGAAGCCTGATTGCGTTAGAAAAAATTTAACAGGTGCAGTAATTGCACGAATCGAAAAAGCAGGATTTAAAATAATCGGCATGAAAAAAACCCGGCTTACCCAAGAAACTGCCGGTGCATTTTATGCGGTTCATAAAGGCAGGCCCTTTTACGATGGTTTGGTCGAATTTATGAGTTCAGGTGCCTGTGTTCCGATAGCTTTAGAAAAAGAGAATGCAATCGCAGATTTCCGAACTTTGATCGGCGCAACCGATCCGGCTGAAGCTGTGCCCGGTACTATCAGGAAAGATTTTGCCGACAACAAAGGTGAGAATATCGTGCACGGATCCGACTCACCCGAAAATGGTAAAATTGAGATAGCATTCTTTTTCTCTGTAAAAGAATTAATTGAAGTTATATGAAACTGAAACCATGGAAAAAATTAAAGCAGATAAATAAAATTCCGAATAATTGGTGGACTTATTTAGTTGATGAGGTTCAGCTTCCTTCAGGAAAATTCGGTGAGTATCACTATGTCCACACGAATGGGTCGAGTTTAATAATTCCGGTTTTCGACGACGGTAAAATTTTGATGGTCAAACAATATCGTTACCTCGCCGGAAAAGAAAGTCTTGAATTTCCTTGCGGCAGCATCGCCGACGGTGCTACTATCGAGGAAATGGCAGCTCAAGAATTGGCAGAAGAAGCCGGCGTAATAGCGGGTGAATTGACTTTTGCAGGTACTTATAATCCCTATAACGGTGTAACGGACGAAATGTGCAATGTTTTCATAGCTCGTAAACTAACACCTGTTGATATCCCTCACGATGATACCGAAGAATTTGAAAGGATAATTTTGAGCAGGGAAGAGATTGAGTCCAAAATTAAATCAAATGAAATATGGGACGGAATGACGCTTGCCGCATGGATTTTAGCGATGGATAAAATATAACTTGTTCACAAAAGTGCTATATAACATATTGACGTTTTTATTTATTTATCTTTCGGGCAACGTTCTACTCTATTCGCAACACAGCAAGGTTAGATACGGTGCTGATGTATTCTTCGAAAAATATTTTGAGAAAATATCCGGGAAGCGAGTCGGTGTAATTTGCAACCATACATCTTTGCTATCTAATGGTGTCCACATTGTTGATTCACTTCAAAAAAGAAATGTAAATATAGTTGCATTATTCAGTCCTGAACACGGCATACGAGGCAGAGTACCTGCCGGTATAAAAGTTCAAGACCAAACAGATTCTATAACCGGTTTAAAAATATTTTCGTTGTATGGGAAGACACTCAAACCAACTCCGGATATGCTTCAAGGAATCGAGGTATTGCTGTTCGATTTACAAGATGTTGGGGCACGGTTTTATACTTACAATGTTACGATGGCTTATGCTATGCAAGCTGCTGCGGAAAATAAAATCCGGTTTATCGTGCTCGACCGCCCCAACCCTATAAATGGTGTTGATGTCGAAGGGCCTCTACTCGATGTAGATTTGAAATCAGCAGTTGGTTTTTTTCCTATTCCTATACGTCATGGTTTGACGTTGGGTGAAATTGCACAAATGGCAGTCGGCGAAAATTGGATTGAAAAAAATATTCAAATTGATTTAACTGTAATTCCGATGGAAAATTGGAAACGGAAAATGTATTTTGATGAAACAAAACTTTCGTGGGTGTCGCCCTCTCCAAATATGAAAACTGTTTCTACGGCAGTTGTGTATCCGGGAAATTGTCTTTTTGAAGCGACGAATATTTCAGAAGGACGCGGTACAGAAAAACCTTTTGAATATATCGGGGCGCCATGGATAAACGGAAAATTGTTAGCGAAGAAATTAAATGATCTGAAACTGAACGGTGTGCGATTTGAACCAATCGAATTTACACCGACACCGGATTCGATTAGCGCTGCAAACCCAAAATATGCTAATCGAAAATGTAGCGGAATTTATTTTAACATTCTGGACAGACAAAAATACAGACCTGTTGAATCTGTCCTCTTTGTGATTCAGATAATTCAAAAATTATTTCCTGATTCTTTAAAATATAATCGTAATTTTTTCGATAAGTTAGCAGGCGATAAGAAGGTTTTTGAGAACCTAAATATTAAAAATGGTAGAAAAGCTGTCGAAAAGTTCCACAAAGTCGGTATAAAGGACTTTAAAAAAAACGCTCAAAAATACCTTATTTATGCTGATAATCGTTAATCGAATGCTGTTATTTAATAAATTTCAATGATTTTGTTGACTTTGTTTGTAATATTGTTTAAATTAAGCCGATTTTCGATAGTATTTTCAATCAAAAAACTATGTTGAATTTAAGAACCCAATCGCATTGGGACCAAGTTTTTCGATTTGTTCAGAATATTGATGGGCTTATATTATTGGTGGGACTCATAGCCATCAGTATTACTTTTTGGATTGATGATCTGTTCTGGAAATCTATATTTACATTTATATTTTGCACGGCTGTTTGCTTATTCATTTTATCAATTAAGTTTAAACAAAAAGAACTAACAGCCACGATGTCTCCGGATGTAAAACAATCCGAGGACATTTCAGAAGTAAGAACATCAGAGGAAGAAAACGAGATGAAAAAACTAGTATTCGATGATTTCCAAAGCGACCGACTGGGGAAATGTGTGGTCAAGGAAATTGACGATGATGTGGTAGTCCGTTCGACAAATAAAACCGTGGCAACTCAAACTCCAAAAGAGGAGAAAAAAGTTATGGTTACTAAGCCTTTTAAACCTGAAGCAAAGCAAGCGGTTCGTGAGTTTCAGGTTTCTGATTTTTTTGATGTGAACGCTGATGTTTATAAAGGTGGTTCAGAACCGCGAACTGAATTTGATTACTTATTGAATAAGGTTCTTGCAGTAATTAAAGAAGTTACTTTTGCCCACACAGTAGCTTTTTTCTGGGCGAACCAGGAAAAGCAACAAATGGTGTGTGAAGAAAAAATTACAGATAGTCATAACTTTTTAGATTCTCGTCGTTTTAATATCGGGCATGATATAGTAAGCAAAATCGCTCTACAATCGAAGCCCGAAATTATTACACGCGTTAATCCCGTTTCCGAACACGAATTGATAGCTTATTATTCCCAGCCGCAATTCATTAAATCGTTTGTTGGCGTACCGGTATTCTTTAAAAATGTAGTAGCAAATAAATCAGTTGATGAAGCTGTTGCCGTTGTCGCGATAGATAGCAAAACAGAAGAAGCATTCGGTTATGAAACATTGCTTCTATTGGGACAGTGTACAAAATTGATTTCAGGCTTGATCAAAAGTTATACCGATAAATATGACTTACTACTTGATGCCGAACTTTTGAATGCAATACATCGTTTTCAAGAAAAGATAAAGGCAGATTTAACTGTCTCAACAATCTCGCAATCGCTTGTTGATGAATCCACAAAATTATTGAAATGGGATTTCATCTCGGTCGTGATGCAGGACGAAGTGAAACAGATCTGGACTGTCCAAAAAGTTATTAACCGTAGCGGCGAAATTTATATTCGACCTGATACTACAATTGATTTTTATACGAGCATAGTCGGTGAAGTGATAAAAAATAATTCACACGAATTGATAGAAGATATCGGATCGCAAAACAGATGTCGATATTTTGAAGGCGAAAAAATAAATAATTCCGGTTCGTTTATTTCGATTCCGATTAGTTCGATGAATAAATGCTATGGGGCATTAAACGTCGAGAGCAAAGATAAATATAATTTCTCGAAACAGGATATCGAAGTTTTATACCGGCTTACAGAAAATGCCGCCGCCGCTTTAGAAGTTTTTTATATGAACAAAATAATCGACGAGTATGTTATCGTCGATGAATTGACGGGCGTTTATTCGAAAAAATTCTGGAACGAAAAATTTAATGATGAATTATCCAGAGCCGACGATTTCGGTGAAGATTTATCTTTATTGTTTTTAAGTGTGGATAATTACCCCGAATTACTCGTTCGTTATGGTCAGAACGGTATCAATCATTTGCTAGTAACCTTATCGAAGGTCATTCGTAGCAGTGTACGGCAATACGACCTTGTCGGAAGATTAGATAAAGACCGGTTCGGAATCGCATTAGTACGAACGCCAGCCAATGAAGCATATTTATGGGCTGAAAAAATTCGCAAAACAATCGCATCGGTTGTAGTATCATTTGAGAATAAAAGTTTTTCCGTTACACTCAGCATTGGTGTCTCCGGTGCGAGCGAAGGAATGACGAAAGAAGAACTAACCAAAAATACTTCATTAGTTCTACAAAAAGCCACTGAGAGTGGTGGAAACACAGTAAGAGTTTTTTAAATAACATAAGAAATATTAATAGGAGAAAATTATAAATGGCAAAACAACAATCATTTGCTGACAAAGCTGCAAAAGCTGCAAAACAACGTGGACGTAAATGTCCGAAATGCGAATCTATCACTGAACCGATTTTGGTTATATCGAGCATGTTAGCAAATACAGGCTCTTGGAAATTCAATCAAAAACGTCTTCAGATTTGTAAGTGCAACGAAAAAGAGGTTTATTCTTAGTCCAGGATAAACCTTGCATAAAAAGGTTATTCTTGTTATCCTTGACGGAGTCGGTGTAGGCGAATTACCGGATGCAAATTTGTATAAGGATGAAGGCAGCAACACACTCGCTAATTTAGCTGCCAATGTTGCCAGCCTCAAGTTGCCGAATTTACAAAAATTTGGTCTGGGGAATATTATACCAATTAAGTTTGTACCGCCGGCTGAACAACCGGATGCTTCCTTTGGAAAAATGGCGGCAAAGTCGAAAGGTAAAGACAGCACCACAGGGCATTGGGAATTATTGGGTGTAATTACGGAAAAAGAGTTTCCTACATACCCCAACGGATTTCCTGATGATTTATTGGAAAGATTTTTATCGGCAACAGACACGAAAGGATATTTAGGCGATACTGCAGCTTCAGGTACAGTTATAATTAACGATTTAGGTGAAGAACATCAGCGGACAGGTTTTCCGATTATTTACACATCGGCAGATTCTGTTTTTCAGATTGCAGCACACGAGCAAACTATACCGCTCGAACGACTTTATGAAATTTGTGAAATAACGAGAACGAAAGTTTGTGTCGGTAAACACTCGGTCGGACGTATAATTGCACGCCCATTCGCTGGTCATCCGGGTAATTATAAACGTACTGCAAACAGACGCGATTTTTCTTTAGAACCACACGGTAATACTTTATTGGATATTTTAAAAAAAAAAAATATTCCAACTGTGGGTATCGGAAAAATTGACGACTTGTTTGCCGGAAGAGGATTATCCGAAATTATTCACACTAAATCCAATGCTGAAGGTGTACGTTCGATAATTGAACAGAGTAAAAAATATAAGCCGGGTCTAATTATCGCGAATTTAGTTGATTTCGACCAATTATACGGTCATCGGAACGATGCGGTAGGTTTTGCTGCAGCCCTCGAAGAATTTGATTTGGCTTTACCTAAAATTGCGGAAACTTTGAGCGACGGCGATTGGTTAATACTCACAGCAGACCATGGCAACGATCCTATTACTCCGAGCACCGATCATTCGCGTGAGTATGTTCCAATACTTTGTTATTCACCGGATAATAAAGTCGGCAACGATTTAGGTACACGAAGTTCGTTTGCCGATTTAGCTAAAACCATCGGAGAAATTTTTGAACTCGATGATTCTTCATCGCAAATAAGTGGTACAAGCTTTTATCATTCATTAATTAATAAATAATTAAATATTATGACTCTTGGAAAAGTAGTTGGAACTGTTTGGGCAACTCGTAAGGACGAGGAGCTGGTTGGTTTCAAGTTGCAAATTGTAAAACATATTGGTTTAGATTACAAAGTTAAAGATACTTTTTTAGTAGCTGTCGATACAGTTCAAGCAGGAATCGGAGATATTGTTTTAGTTTGCAGCGGTAGTTCTGCCCGGCAAACGACTTTAACAAAAAACAAACCTGTTGATGCTGTAATTATGGCAGTTGTAGATAAATTAGATATCGAAGAGAACTGATGTTTTTTGCAAAAGTAATAGGCACAATTTGGGGAACACAGAAAGACCCGAATATGATAGGTTTCAAGCTTCAGTTCATTCAGCCACTGAATGCTCATCGCGAAAAAGCCGGAGACCCTATTGTAGCTGTCGATACTATCGGTGCCGGTCCGGGCGAAACAGTTTTTTACATTACAGCACGAGAAGCTACAATCCCACTTCCGGCAGAAATGGCGCCCGTCGATGCAACAATTGTTGGTATCGTTGACCGTATAGATGTGAATAAAGAATATCTAAAATAAAAAAATAAATTTTGACTAATAATATAAGGTAATTGAATGGGTAAAATACCTAAACAATACACAAATAGAGAAAGCCAATCCCTGGATAAATATTTACAGGAAATTGGAAAAGTAGATTTACTGAATCAAGAAGAAGAAATCGAACTTGCCCGCCGGATAAAAAAAGGCGATCAAAAGTCTCTTGAGAAATTAACTAAAGCAAACTTACGTTTTGTTGTAAGTGTAGCAAAGCAATATCAAAATCAAGGATTATCTCTTGGTGATTTGATCAATGAAGGAAACTTAGGTTTGATTAAAGCTGCAAAACGTTTCGATGAGACACGCGGATTTAAGTTTATATCCTATGCTGTGTGGTGGATTCGCCAATCAATTTTGCAAGCTTTAGCCGAGCAGTCACGAATTGTTCGGTTACCCTTGAATCGTGTCGGTGCATTGAATAAAATAGGCAAGGCGTTCAGCACGTTGGAACAGGAATTTGAACGCGAGCCGAGTGCAAGCGAGTTAGCCGAAGAATTAGATATGTCGCTATATGAAGTTGCTGACACTTTGAAAATTTCGGGCAGGCATGTTTCGATGGATGCGCCATTTGTTCAAGGTGAAGAAAGCCGTCTGTTGGATGTTATCCAAGACGAGAGAACCCCTATGCCCGATCAGGAATTAATGAAAGAATCGCTCAGTAAAGAAGTCGAACGCGCACTGAATACATTGAGCGACAGAGAGGCGGAAGTAATCCGGTTGTATTTCGGATTAGGCAGAGAGCATTCGTTGACTTTAGAAGAGATAGGCGAAAAATTTGCACTAACACGCGAACGTGTCCGGCAGATAAAAGAAAAAGCTATCCGAAGAATGCGGCATGCTTCTCGCAGCAAACACTTACGTTCTTATTTAGGATGATATTTGAAGCCCCTATTTGGGGCTTTAATTTTTACTGTGGATTATTTGATGACTTGTAAACAAATATTTATCTCGATTTTAATAATTGGTAATTCATTTCTTTTTTTTGCGTGTTCAAGTTCTGACCCGCGATTCAAGGCAAAGGAATTTCGAGCGGCAGAGGAAAAGGATACGAACAAAGAATTCCGTTTTGCAAGCGAAGAATCTGCAGAAGATGACCGCAAGGTTGATATACCATCGGTAAAAGACCAAATACTCAAATCTACACAACCGAGAAGTTCCGAACGTATCGGGCGTGACAAAGTATTAATCGAAGTTTTAAGTTTAATTGGTACTCCGTATTCTTACGGCGGTAACGATTCGAATGGAATCGATTGCTCCAGTTTTTCCTGCCAAATATTTGAAAAATCTTTCGGTGTTAAATTACCACGTTCAACCGACGAACAATATCGTGTTGGGTCATCGGTTCCAAAAACCGATTTAGCATTTGGCGACTTGGTTTTTTTCAATACAACCGGCCGTAATCCTTCACACGTTGGAGTTTATTTAGGTGATGATTTATTTGCTCATGCGAGTCGTTCTTTCGGAGTTACGATATCATCTATGCAAAGTACATATTATAAAAAAAGATACGTGGGTGCGAGGAGAGTAGTTGAATAGTGTTGTATAAATTTTTATATTTATTTTAACTTTAACTGTTAAATGAGTAAACAAAACAAGATTATTCTAAAAATCCTAAGTGGTACTTCCGATGCGAACATTAATTTTAGTGAGTTATGCCACTTATTGCGTAATTTGAATTTTGAAGAACGAATTCGAGGAAGTCATCATATCTTTACTAAATCTGGTATCGAGGAAATTATTAACATACAGCCAAGAGGAACAAATTCAAAACCGTATCAGGTAAAACAAGTTCGTAACCTTATTTTAAAATACAGATTAGGAGTAGAAAATGATCAAATATGAAGTAATAATTTATTGGAGCAAAGAAGACGAAGCGTTTATAGCTGAAGTTCCAGAGTTACCGGGCTGTGCAGCAGATGGGTCAACATATCATGAAGCCTTAGCAAATGTCGAAATGGTCATTAATGAATGGCTTGAAACTGCTGCGGAATTAGGCCGCACTATTCCCGAACCTAAAGGACGTTTGGTATTTGCCTAAATATCGCTATAGAAGTTTAAAAAACAGCTAAAAGAAATATTATCAAAGGAAAAAATTTTTGTCAGTATTACCCATATATTTAGATGGCACAAAGCCGCTTCGAAAAAAGGCGAAACCGGTTTCTAAAATAGATGATGCAACTCTGAAGTTCATAATGGACATGTTCGAGACGATGCACAGCGCCGACGGTATCGGGTTGGCGGCTAATCAGGTTGGCGTTTTGAAACGGATAATCGTAGTAGATATTTCTTGTCTCGAAGAATATGAAAATGTAAAACCATTCGCCCTTATCAATCCTGAAGTGATTTCTGAAGAAGGAAAATGCACTATGGAGGAGGGTTGTTTGAGTGTTCCGGACGTGCGAGGCGAAATTGAGCGACCCCAAAAGATTGTTGTAAATTTCCGGGATATTAAATTTCAGGAACAACAATTAATAGCTGAAGATTTATTAGCACGGGTAATTCTACACGAGCTGGATCATTTGAACGGTGTTTTGTTCGTTGATTATTTGACTAAGTCGAAGAAGCAAGAATTAAAAGAAGCAATCGAAAAAATTCAGAACGGCGATGTTGCCACAAAATATCCCGTCGTAACTACACAAAGAGTCATTTTATAAAGAACATAAATTCGATTAAACTGAAAGCGAAATGCGAATTATATTTATGGGGACTCCCGAATTTGCGATCCCCAGTTTAAGTTTGTTGTTAGAAAATTCTTACGATGTTGCGGCAGTTGTTACAACTCCTGATAAACCTCAGGGGAGAGGACAAGCTTTGGCTTTTTCTGCAGTAAAACAGTTTGCCTTGAAGAAGGACTTAAAAGTCCTGCAACCTGAATCGTTGAAAGACGAAAACTTTATCTCTCAATTAAAAGAATTGAATGCCGGCCTGTTTGTTATAGTTGCTTTCCGTATCCTCCCGAGGGAAGTTTTTACTATACCGAAACTTGGTGCTTTTAATTTACACGCTTCTCTGCTGCCGAAGTACCGCGGTGCGGCTCCTATCAATTGGGCAATAATTAATGGTGAAAAGGAGACCGGCGTAACAACTTTTTTTCTACAGGAAAAAGTGGATACCGGTAACGTTATTTTGCAAGCCCGCTTACCAATTAAGGAAAACGAAACTGCCGGCGAGTTACACGACCGGCTTGCTGAAATAGGGGCTGAAATTGTGCTGCACACCGTTCGTTTAATCGAAGTCGGAAAAGCAAACCCGAAGCCACAGGATAACACGTTAGCCACTCCGGCGCCAAAAATATTTAAAGAACATTGCAGGATTGATTGGAACAAAGACGCCTGTCAGATTCATAATCTTGTTCGCGGGCTCTCACCTGTTCCGTGTGCGTTTTCTTTTTTAAGCGGAAAGATGGTCAAAATTTATAAGACAGTTGAAGAAAATGTTCATACGGGTAAACCCACTGGTGTTGTAATCGATGCCGATAAGAAATTGGTGGTTGCTGCGAAGGATGGAATTATAAAAATTCTTGAACTGCAATTAGAGGGCAAACGCCGTTTAAACGCTGAAGAATTTTTACGTGGTTTTAAAATTAAAGAGGGGGATAGATTCGAATGTTTGGTTCCCTAAAGAATAAATCAACCCTGAGCGAAATACTTTCAATCGTTCTTTTCAGTGTTGTCATTGCACTCGTTTATAATTATTTTTCAGGGAAAGGCATTCCATTATTTAAGACATCTGAAAAGTTAAAAGTTGCAAGTGATTCGGTTTTATTTTCTCATATATATTCCGACACAGCAACGAATGTGATTGTAACGACCGATCAGATGAAGCAGATTTTAAAAACCGGCAACGCTCTGATAATAGATGCAAGAAATTCAGAAACTTACATCAAAGGTCACATACCAACCGCGATAAATATTCCATTCCTCGATGTATTCAATTATGTTGAAACTTTACAGTCGGTTCCGCGCGATACTCTTATAATTATTTATTGCGAAGGAATTCATTGCGAGTTGAGTAAAAATTTATCTCAGTTTTTAAAAGGAATGAACTTCACAAGAATATTTCTCTATCACGATGGTATAGAAGTATGGAACGCACAAAACCTTCCGCTTGAGGTGAAGCAATGAAGATACTAAGTAATAAATATCTCCTTTTCGTATTTCGATTAGCGGTGGGCTTCGTTCTTATAATTGCAGCAATTCCCAAAATCGCCGACCCTTCCTCCTTCGCCAAATCTATTGAAGCCTATCAGTTAATCCCGACAATATTAATAAACCTTACTGCATTACTTATTCCGTGGGCCGAATTGCTTATCGGAATATTTTTAATTGTCGGAGTTATGCTTCGTGGTAGCGCAATACTTTCAGCAAGTTTGTTTGCTGCATTTTCGATTATCATCGCAGTTAGTTTACTGCGCGGACTTACGATTGATTGCGGATGCTTTGGTCCCAACAGTTCGCCGTTGAGTTGGATGCGCTTTTGGGAAGATATTGGGTTAATGTTGTTTACGATCTTAATATATCACACTTCAAAAAATAAATTAAAGTATGATCAAAAAAATCTTAGTAGTTGATGATGAAAAAGATATTGTCGATCTTCTGAAGTATAATTTAACGAAAGAAGGTTATCAAGTACTCACTGCTTATGATGGGAAGAGGGCAATTGAGCTGTCGAAACACCAGCCCGATTTGATTCTCTTAGATATAATGTTGCCCGAAATTGATGGCTTCGATGTTATAAAAATAATTAGAAAACAAAAATTTACAGAAAACTTACCGGTAATATTTTTAACTGCAAAGGGTTCAGAAGTTGATGAGATTGTAGGTTTGGAGTTGGGCGCAGATGATTATATTGTGAAACCCGTAAGCATCCCAAAATTATTAGCACGGATAAAACTTGTTTTGAAACGGTTTGAGGATAAAAATATTTCCCCGAGAGAGGAAATACAAATTGGTGCAATTCTAATCAACCAAACGAAACACATCGTGAAGGTAAACAATAACGAAGTTTTTTTTCCTAAAAAGGAATTTGAAGTATTGCTATATTTGATACAGCAGGCAGGGCGTGTCGTTAATCGTGAAACTCTTTTAAATACAATTTGGGGAAGCGATGTGTATGTTCTCGAACGGACTGTGGATGTTCATATTAGAAAAATTCGTGAAAAACTCGGCAAGTATGGAGATTATATTGAAACTATTAAAGGTGTTGGCTATAGATTGAAAGAAATTGAATGAGAGTTCAAACCAAAATTTATTTATTCTTTATAAGTCTTTCGATTATCATTCTCTCAAGTGCTGGATATTTCATAACAAATGAATTAGAAAGTTATTTCAAAGAGAGGGTGATTTATGAACTTGATACGCAAATTGATCAGGTTGAATATAACTTAAAAAATCTTTCGCTTTCTCTGCCGGATAATAAATTTTCTTATGAGTATTACAAGAAACTATCAGATTTAGCAAATGTTCGTTTGACTCTAATATCAGCCAATGGAGTAGTTCTGTTTGATTCACAAATAGATCGAAGCCAAATACCGCTGTGCGAAAATCATCTTAACCGACCTGAAATTATCGAAGCCGCAAAGAGTGGCAAAGGGCAGGTTCAGAGGCGAAGCGCAACACTAAACGAAGAGATGATCTACATAGCAAAAAAAATTGATGAACCGCTGAAAGTGGAAGGATTGGAGTCGGAAATTTATTTTATTAGAGTAGGATTATCGTCAACTGATATAAATCATTTACTCGGAAATATTCAAAGCAAAGTATTTTTTATTAGCGCCGTAGTTCTCTTGATTATAATTGTGATGGCATTCTTTATATCAAAAACACTTACACGACCACTTAATGAAATATCAGTTGCAGCCGTAGAAATTAGAGGTGGGAATTTAGATAAACGGATACAGGTTCGCGCACAAGATGAATTTGGGAAATTAGCTGAAACGATAAACAATATGGTCGATAAATTAAACGATGATCTTGTGCAGATGAAAAAGCTAGAACAAGTGAGGACAGAATTTTTAGGCGATGTGTCGCACGAACTTCGAACTCCAATTTTTGCGATTCAAGCTTCGATAGAAACTTTATTAAATGGCGCTATCAACGATTCTAATGTTAATAAAGATTTTCTGAATAAAGCATTGAATAATGCTAAGCGACTTGATGCACTGTTGTTCGATTTAATAGAAATTTCTCGGATTGAATCGGGCGATATGAAAATGAGCTTCAGATATTTTAAGTTGAATGAACTAATCACTCAAACTGTAAATGAAATGCAGGCACATTTTGAACCTAAACAAATTCGTGCAAAAGTTGTTTCCGATGACGGCGGGGCTGAAGTTTACGGAGATAAAGATAGAATAAAACAAGTTGTTATTAACCTTGTAGATAATGCGGTTAAATATACGGTGGAAGGGGGAGAGGTAACAATTAGCACTGAAAAAAGTGAAGAGGGTGTTCGTGTTTCTGTGATTGATAACGGATGCGGGATACCCGAAGAGCACCTTCAACATATCTTCAAACGCTTTTACCGAGTTGATAAAGCCCGCTCGCGCGAAGTAGGCGGCACAGGTCTAGGACTCGCAATTGTTAAACACATCGTAGAAGCACACGGCAGCAAGGTTGAAGTCGAGAGCGAAGTTGGAAAGGGAAGCCGATTCAGTTTTGTGTTGAAGAAGTAATCCTAAATTATGTGATGACTGGGGGGATGTTGACTTTTGTTATTACAAATGTTATAATACAACAAAAAGGTTCAACGAAAATGTTAAAAACAAACATACGGCGAGTGGGTAATAGTTTTGGTATTACTCTGCCCAAAACGATAATTGATAATTATCATTTAGACGAGGGAGACGAAATGAACATCATTGAAACAGAGGATGGAATTGTGTTAACCCCATATGACCCGAAGTTTTCAGAATGGGTAGATGCTTTTGAAAGGACAAATAAAAAATATCGGAACACTCTGCATAAATTAGCAAAGTAATGGCGATAAAATTCATTCCTGAAGAAATAGTTCTTACTATTCATTCAATTCTACTCGAACGTTATGGCGGGAGCCCTGGCATTCGTGACAAAAATTTGCTTGAATCAGCACTTGCTCAACCCAAAATAACTATGGCGGGAAAATATTTGCATAAAACCATTTTCGATAAAGCTGCTGCTTATGGATTTCATGTCTGTAAAAATCACCCTTTTGTCGATGGCAACAAGCGAGTCTCATTGGTGTTAATGGATATATTTTTACAGAAAAACGGTTGGCAGCTAATTGCAGATGAAACTTCCGCCTATGAAATGATGATGAATCTTGCAAGCGGCAAAATGAATAAAGCACAACTCTCAAATTGGTTAGAAGCCAATTGTAAACGGCTAAAACTTTAGTGTTGAAGAGCAAGATTTCCGATATCTTACCTGTTACAATTATTATATTTTAGGATCGTTTACGATTCTTTGTTTTTTAGCGTTACCATTTATGGTAATGCGAGATTTATACATTTCCAATCCTGATTGCCTCGTCTCCAAACTTATCACGGATTTTATCCACTGCTTTTACAATTTCGTCTTTCTTCTCTGTCGTCTGAAAAAGCTCTAACTCGGTTTGTGTATCGTCCGAAAAGTTTGATAAAGCGATACCGATTAACCTGATTGGAGTTTTATTAGCGTGATTCTTTTGTAAGAGTTTGCTTGCTGTTTTAAAAACCACCGGATCATAATTAGTTGGTGCGATGGTTTGCCGGTGAGTTGAAGTCGTAAATTTGGAATTGCGAAGTTTCAGTGTAACAGTCCTTGCCTTGAAAGTGTGCGAACGAAGAGTCGAACATACACTCTCAACGAGCGAAAAAAGTATTTTCTCTAACTTGTCTGTTTCGGAAATATCGGTTGAAAATGTTTCCTCACGGCTTATGCTTTTGGGGATATGTGAAGTTGTGAGTAACGTGGAGCCGCGACCAAAAGATGCGTTATAAATCCACTTGCCGTTTGCACCTAATAAATTAAATAAAGTTTTGAGGGAACCATTTTGAAGATCGGCAACTGTCCGGAAACCTTTTTGTCTTAAAAATTCCTCGGTCTTTTTTCCAACACCGGGTATAACCTCGATTGGCAATGGAGCGAGGAATTGCGATTCTGTCCCGTGTGGGATATAAATCACACCTTCCGGTTTCACTGTGTTAGCGGCTATCTTCGCGACTAATTTGTTTGAAGCAAGTGCAATTGTTGAAGGAAGCTGAAACTCCGCTTTGATTAACTGCTGAAGTATTTTCATAAAGCCGGGCAAGTCGTTGTTATACAATTTTTCGCAGCCGGTAAAATCGAGATACATTTCGTCGATGGAAGCCCGCTCAACTGTCGGTGCAAATTCAAGCATTCGTTGATACAGGCGGTTCGAGTAAGCGGAGTAATCCGAGTGACTGCCCGAAACAACAATCAAATTTGGGCAAAGTTTCAAAGCATTCGCAGTCGGCATAGCCGAGCGCACACCGAATTTCCTCGCTTCATACGAAGCTGAAGCAATCACTCCGCGACCCGTTGCGCTGCCGCCAACGACTACCGGCTTCCCGATAAGTGTCGGGTTTTTGATTCGTTCAACTGAAACGAAGAAACAGTCGAGGTCGATATGTGCTATGTAAGTTTGTTGCATGTTGAAAATTTAGAATGTTCGCAATTATTTAACATATAGCAAATTTCGCCAATCTAAAGAATATTTTAATAGGTATATTTTGACTTGTTCTTTTTTTCTTTTGTATGGATTGTGAATTTGATTTAAATAATCTTCAACAACTCCGTTTAAATCATCGTCTTTTATTCCGTTTTCTATCAGTTTATACCAAGACCCAAATGGTTTAGTTAAGCATCCTTTGGCGCCTCTCAATATCCAAGAAGGGTCATTTATACTTTTTACTTGATAACCCAGTTCTTTCAAAAAATTAACGTGTCGCCCGTTAAAGGTGATAATAATTGATGGCTCTAATATTTGTAACTCTTGTTTAACTAATTTGTCATTTAAATCCCAATATTCTTCTCCGGATTGAAGTGTATTTGGATTTATATCTCTATTGGCAGAATAAAGAGAAAATTTATAATAATTCGAAATAGCTATATTATCTTGTATTATGTTAAAATCTCTAAATAGTTTTTTGTTGAAAATATAAAAATAAATACCAGCAATTGCTGGTAAAATACCTTTTTGATATGGGGCGATTAATATTTCGGAGAAATCAAAATTGTCTTTAGGGTACTTTTTATCAAAATTAAGATTATAATAAAGTCGCTCTACCAATTTATCGAAATTTTTGGAATATTGAATAGAAACTTCACTATTCTGAGGAATGTTTTGAGCTGAAGCATAAAAGAGTAACTTAAATTCTTGGTAATTATTTCCGACAAACGGAATATAAGGAGGGAAAAAAATACCATCTTTATTTTTTGTAGTTATTTTATCTTCATATTTTGATAAATTTTTTAAATCTGTATTTTGAAATTTATAGATAAGATTTTCTAAATCCATATTCATCCTATATAATTAATTTTTATTTATCTATTGGTATAAAAAAATGTTTAGTCTTTTATTGTTTTATATCGAGTAATATTTACCTCTCCGATATAACAAGCATTTCAAAATCTTCGGTTGTTAGCTTATCGTTTCTACTCCATACACCTATTTTACAACCGAATATATCTATCTGTTTAAAATTTAATGATTTCAGAAGCCACTTGATTTCGGAAGGAACATAATACCGTTCGTTGCATGCCATCACTTTTTGATTTCCATCATCATCTTCAACTTCAAATGTCGAATGATCTCTGAAAGTCATCAAATCAAATGTGTTTCCACTGCTTCTGCCATCAACAATATTGTCGTTCACAAAATCTTTTACAGAATGGAAAAGTGGATACAAACCATTTAATGTTGTGAAAATAAATTTTCCATTTTGCTTTAAAGCTTGTGCAGCGTTTTGTAATATCTTATAATTCATCTCGTCCGTTTCCATCAGAGGGAAGGCACCTTCGCAAATCATAATTACCAAATCGAATTCATTCTTGAATATCAACTCACGAGCATCGGCACAAACAAATTTTACTTCAACTCCGTATAGCAATGCATTATCACGAGCTTTTGCAAGCATGTTTTCAGATAAATCTACACCTACAACTTTATAATCTCGTTTTGCCAATTCGATTGCATGCCGTCCCGTCCCGCATCCGATGTCTAAAATTTTGCAAGATTTATCATCCCCCCAACTGCGGACTAATTCGGTCTCAATGAAATCAACTTCACCAATTGTGCCTTGAGTGAAATTCTCTTTTTCATATTTGTTCGCGTAGTTCTCGAACAAAGCTTCATACCATTGCTTCATTTTCTTTCCAAAGAATTTTTCTAAATATAATAACTGCATTTTATCACAAAAACGCAAAAGGAATGTAAAACCCACGATTTAATCTTAACAATTTAATAATGTTACCATAACTCAAACAAAACACATTATTATTAAATTGTTGCACAAATGAAAAGCAACCGAATGAAAATAATCTTTACTCTCATAACGATATTTTTAGTTTCTATAAATATTAATGCCCAAGATTCTTTAGCTACAAAAGATGATATCAGCGAAGTTAAGGGAACGCTCGAAGGGATGAACGAAACTGTAACAGAAATGGAAAATTTTGTTGATATAATCAGAAAAATAAAATGGCCGGGCTGCATTCAGGCGCAATATCTGGCTACCGAAGGGAAAGGCATAAGTACATTTGCGGAAGGAAACTTTCCTGCCGACGTTCGCGATCAATTTCAGGTCTGGCACGCAAGATTGAAGTTGAATGGTGTTATCGAATGCATCGAGAAACTTCTTGCCGCGACAAACGATCCGGTCGTCAGGTTGAAAATTTTTACCATGAATTGAACTATGACTGCCTTAATCAAGAAAATTGAGCTTTTCGACATTTTGTTTGTATCATTCGTAGCATCGCAGCGGCGGATGAGCTTAACACCGTTGATGAAGTTTCTTACCCGCCTTGGCGATGGACCTCTGTGGATAGTTCTCTCACTCGCTTTGCTGGTATTGCATCCACACGGCACAATGATCGTTATTCACCTCGCTATTGCTTACGCGATGGAACTCAGTATTTACAAATTGTCCAAATCATTCCTTCCCAGACTCAGACCGTGCGATTTCTTGCCTCGTGTGAGTAGATTGGTTATTTCCCCCGACCGGTATTCTTTCCCGTCTGGGCACACCGCTGCAGCATTTGTCATGGTTACTGTACTGGCACATTCCGTACCGGCCCTCGTGCCGATTTTATTAACTGTTGCCGTCGGCATCGGATTTTCTCGAATTTACCTTGGGGTACATTATCCAACAGATGTTTTCGTAGGTGGATTGTTGGGATTTCTTAGTGGGAAAGTTTCAATTATGTTAACAAAAATTCTCATCTCCTAAACTCTACACAGTTTTAAGGTATTATATATTTTAACAATTTAATAACATTGCCGTAACTCAAACAAAACACATAATCTTTATATTAATGCGAACTTGAAGGAAAGAAAAAACATTAATAAACATTATAACGAGCCACAATATGAAATTTATCAAACCACTTTACTTATTATTCTTAACACTATCGTTATTATTACCACTCTATAACATTGCATATTCTCAGGGCAGTGGTTCAATTACAGGAACTATCACAGATAAAAAAACTGACGAAATACTTATAGGTTCAAACCTTCTGATCGTTGGAACTGCAACAGGAACTACAACAGACATTGATGGGAAATATGTTATTCGTGGATTAACGCCGGGTCAATACAGCTTAAGAATATCTTATATTTCTTACCAATCAGTAACAGTTAACAATATAAAAGTGGAAGAGGGCAAAGATACTAAGATTGATGTTCAACTAAATCCATCAACAATTGAATTACACGAAGTTGTTGTATCTGCGAGCGTATTAAAAAACACAGAAACTAACGTTCTGAAAATCCAAATGAATTCAGCAAATATTGTTGATGGTATTAGCGCAGAACTGATTAGAAAGAACAACAGCTCTGATGGAACCGATGTTTTAAAACGGATGACCGGAGTTACCATTTCCGAAGGGAAATATGCATTTGTAAGGGGAGTGGGAGATAGGTATAACAACACACTGCTTAATGGTGCAAATCTGCCAAGCACTGATCCCGAAAAAAAAAGTTTTTCATACGATATCATTCCAGCAAGTTTAATCGAAAATGTCATAACTGCAAAAACATCCACACCCGATAAACCGGCTGATTTTTCGGGTGGATTAATTCAAATAACCACCATTGAATTTCCGCAGAGGTTTACTACAGATTTCAGTCTGACAAGTGGAATTAATACCTATACCTCATTCAAGGATTTTACCGGATATTCGGGCGGGAAAACTGATTTTTTGGGATATGATGATGGATCTCGTGATTATCCGTCTGCTATTAGTAACTTAAAATTAACACGTGGCAATTTCACAGACGATGAAATATTAAATATCGCTTCTTCGTTCAAGAATAATTGGAATGTGAATAATAAAAGAGTACCTATGAATGGAAATATGAAGCTGACCATAGGTGATAAGATGGAATTTTTTGATGAAAATATACTTGGTTATATCGGTTCGGTTTCTTATTCAAATTCGTTTAGTGCTGCGGAGAATGAAAGAAATTTTTATGACTTCACCGGTCCGAGATATTTATATAACGGTAATAATTATTCTAACAACGTGATGTGGAGCGGTATGCTCAATTTCAGCGTTAAGTTCGGAATGACAAATAAAATCAGTTTAAAGAATGTTTATAATCAGAACTCAGATGATGAAGTAACAATTTTTAAGGGAGATTATAGATACGCTGATCAATATCGGGAAATAACATCATTAAGATTCGTATCAAGATCATTGCTATCCTCCCAACTTCTTGGAGAACATCGATTTGATATTCTTAATGGTTTGAATTTCGACTGGACGTTTAGTTATTCACAATCCGAGCGTAACGAGCCGGATGCGAGAAGATATGTGTATTCCAGAGGGCTCGATGATCCAAATGAACCATTACGTTTTCAATTGGACCAATCCTTAGCTACCAGATATTTTGGAAATTTATTGGACCACGATTTTAACGGAGGAACTAATTTCAATTTGAAAGTATTTGAAAGCCCTGAACTTCCGAAAATTAAGTTTGGTTTATTTTATAATAAAAAAGAGAGGAATTTTGACGCAAGATTATTTGGATTCAAAAATGTTCCCGGTGGAAATTTTCTTGCTGAAGACAGTATTTTACAAAGATCAGTTGAAGAAATATTCAGTCCGGAAAATATTAATAGAACTTTCATTACTGTAACCGAAATTACCAAACCATCGGATAGTTACGAGTCAAATCAAAAAGTAGCAGCCGGTTATTTGATGTTTGATACTAATCTACTCGAAAAATTTAGAGTCGCTGGAGGCGTTAGATTTGAATATTCGATTCAAGTCTTGCATTCATTTTCACAAACTGGTGAAAACATTAATGTTAAGAAAAATTACCGTGATTGGCTTCCGGGAATTAATCTCACTTACTTACTCAATAATTTTATTAACATCAGGTTAGCATATAGCACTACACTTGCCAGACCAGAATTTCGTGAGCTTGCACCATTCAGTTACTTTGACTTCATAACGAATGAACTTGTTCAGGGGAATACTGAACTGAAAAGATCTCTCATAAACAATTATGATTTACGATTCGAATATTTCCCAAAAGGCGGAGAGCTGGTAGCGTTAAGCTTTTTCTATAAAAGATTTGAAAATCCGATTGAAGAAATCTTAACAGCTTCATCAAGCAATGAACCGATCCGTTCTTATGCGAATGCAGATGCAGCCAAAAATTACGGCGTTGAAATAGAAATAAGAAAGTCTCTTGATTTTATCAGCGATTTTGTCCCTTACTTTTCATTCGTTGGAAATGCTACCGTAATTAATTCTGAAGTTAAGCTGAATAATGATGAAGAAATTAATTTCCAAAAATCAAACAGACCACTCCAGGGTCAAGCAGATTACGTCTTCAACCTGGGCATTTACTATGATAATTTTGATTTAGGATTGAACTCATCTATAGTTTACAACAAGGTTGGAAGCAGAATTGCAAAAGTCGGAGCGAATGATTTGGGAGATATTATTGAAAAACCAGTTGATTTAATTGACTTCTCAATTTCCAAAAAATTATTCCAATTATTCTCAATAAAATTTACCGTTAAAGATTTATTAAATCAGGAAAGACTATTTATACAGCGAGCCCCTAATGGAGATAAAGTATCCGAATTATCACGAGTAGGAAGAAATATTTCATTAGGACTATCATATCAATTAAACTAATAAAGGAGAAAAATAGATGAAAAAATTTTTGTTTATACTTTCAATGTTGATTTCGATTAGCATTCATTCGTATGCTCAGGAGATATTATTAGAAGGTAATATAACTTCTAACCTTACGCTTACTTCGAACAATAGATATTTGCTTCGTGGATTTGTTAGAGTGCAATCACCTGCCACTTTAACAATCGAACCGGGAACAATTATTTTTGGTGAAAACACAACTCAAGGTGCATTAATAATTAAACCAGGCGCTAAAATTAATGCAGTAGGCACAGAAACTGCTCCTATTGTTTTCACAAGTGAATTTGCAAAAGCAGGCTCTTCTAGACTGCCGATATATGGTGACTGGGGCGGAATAATAATACTTGGCAATGCAAAGATCAATGTTCCGGGTGGAACTGCTGGTATCGAAGGTACTGGAGATACGTATGGCGGTACAAATGACGATGATTCGAGCGGCATATTTCGTTATGTTCGAATTGAATATCCGGGAATAGCATTTTCACCAAATAATGAAGTTAACGGGCTCACATTTGGTGGCGTCGGAAGAAAAACTATTATCGATCACGTCCAAGTTAGCTATTCCGGTGATGACTCATTTGAGTGGTTTGGCGGAACAGTTAATTGTAAATATTTAATTGCTTTCAGAGGATGGGACGATGATTTTGATACTGACTTTGGTTATTCAGGAAAGCTTCAGTATTTAGTTGCTTTAAGAGATCCGGAAATTGCAGATCAATCGAGCTCAAATGGTTTTGAATCTGATAACGACGGTTCTGGTTCATTGAATGAACCAATTACTTCACCAACATGGTGGAATGTAACAATGTTAGGACCAAAAGTTAACTCGAGCACCCCAATAAATATTCTTTATAAAAGAGGAATGCATCTTAGAAGATCATCGAGAAATAAAATTTCTAATACGATTGTAATGGGTTGGCCCACAGGGGTCAGATTAGAAGGAACGAACACAATTCAGGGAGCTATCAATAATTTGATGTGGTTGAATAACAGTATTGTTGCCGGATATACTTCTGCCGCATTGGACACTGTCAGTTCAGGCGGCGCAATATTTAACATTGATACCTGGTTTACTGGTAATGGTGGAAGAAAATATACAACCAATGCCGAGGTAATGTTAATGGATCCATTTAATTTAACTAACCCTAATTTTCTACCGATCGTTAGTTCACCGGCATTATCCGGTGCTGCAGCTCCACCGAATGATGGTTTTTTTGATACAACTGCAACATTTGTTGGGGCTTTCGGAACGGTTAATTGGACTCAGAACTGGTCTAAGTTCAATCTCGGTAACTATGTAACTTCAGTTGAAGAAATTAAAATAGGTGAAATACCAGAGAATTTTGAGTTGAGTCAGAATTATCCAAATCCATTTAACCCAACAACTAAAATAAAATATTCAATATCTGAAGCTATGAATGTCAAATTAGTTGTAACTAATATTTTAGGACAGGAAGTTGCAACATTGGTAAACGATTTCAGACAGGCCGGTAGTTATGAAGTGATTTTTGATAATAAGGAACTTTCAAGCGGATTATATATCTATACACTTAAAACACCATCAAATGTTATCTCGAAAAAGATGACACTGTTGAAGTAAATATTTCCCCTCTCATCACTCCTTTGACTCAGGGGCTGTCCAATAAGTCCGAAGGCGTCGCACATTGAGATTGTCGAAATGTGAAAGTGATCTGCAATTAGCATTCGACAAGTTCAGACAGACGGGAAATTTTACTTTTTGGACAACCTCCTTTAGAAAAGATTGTAAAACCCACGTTTAAATCTTAACAATTTAATAACATTGCCTTAACTTTAACATAACACACTATCTTTAAATTGTATGTTGTTTCACAAATCAAAGGTAGCCGAATGAAAATAACCTCTACTATTATAACGCTTTTATTATTTTCTATAAATATCAATGCCCAAGATTCTTTAGCTACAAAAGATGATATCGGCGAGGTTAAAGGAACAATCGAAGGTATGAACGAAACTATAACTGAAATGAAAAATTTTGTTGATATAATCAGAAAAATAAAATGGTCGGGTTATATTCAAACCCAATATCAAACGGCTGAGAGTGCCGGGATAAGTTCTTATGCAGGAGGCAGTTTCCCCGCGAATGTAAATTCCCGATTACAAGTTCGCCGCGGGAGAATTAAGTTCGTTTATGATCAGGAAATTACTCAGTACGTACTTCAAATAGATATTACACAAAATGGAGTTGGTATTAAGGATGCCTTTGCGATGATTAGAGACCCGTGGATTAGAACTTTTTCTTTCACGGGGGGTGTGTTCGATAGACCTTTCGGATTTGAAATTTCCCATCCTTCGGGTATGCGCGAAACTGCAGAACGATCCAGACTTTTTCAAACTCTGTTTCCAGGTGAAAGAGAATTAGGCGTGAAATTTGAAGCTAATGCCGAGGAAGGTGTGCTGAGTTATATCAATTTCAAAGCCGGTCTTTTTAATGGTGTTCTACCGACTGCAAACGAAAACGACCGGAACAAAGATTTTATCGGAAGAGCTGGTTTCAAAATTCCTTTCGCCGAACAAAACTTATCGATTGATGGTGGACTTTCGTTATATTTAGGTAAAGTTACAACTACTTCTAAATACGTTTACAAAATGGATGAGTCATCCCCCGTGCGGCGATACGATGTTGATTCAGCCGCTGCAAATATTGGTAAAAATTTCGAGCGTAATTATTACGGCGCCGATTTTCAGTTGTATTATGATATTCCCAATTTCGGTGGAATGTCGATCCGAACTGAGATTATCACAGGAAAACAACCCGGCACAGAAAAATCGAACAGCTTTTATTATCCAACCCCAACCGATGCTACACCGAAATTATACAATCGCAATTTTACAGGATGGTATATAAGTTATATTCAAAATATCGGTTTATCAAATCAGTTTGTTATGAAGTTCGATGTCCTTGACCCTAACACCGATGTTGAAGGAAACGATATAGGAATTGTTGGAAGCAATTTAACAGTCGCCGATATTAAATACAGCACATTAGGAATCGGTTGGGTATATCACTGGGATATGAATGTAAAATTTATGATTTATTACGACATCGTTCAAAACGAAACAGTGAATGCCGCAGCGGCTGGTGCGTTAGTTAATTTCAAAAGCGATGTTAAGGATAATGTCCTAACGTTAAGAATGCAGTATTTATTTTAATAACCGGAAATTTTAAAAAAGGAGAAGAATATGTTTAAAAATTTAATGATAATCTTAACAATATTAGCATTCGGATTTATGATGCCGGGCGAAACAATAACTGTAAAAGGTTCCGATACGATGGTAATTTTCGGTCAGCGATTGGCTGAAGAATATATGCTAAAAAATCCGAACGTAAGAATACAAGTAACAGGCGGTGGTTCGGGAACAGGAATTTCGGCGTTGATAAACGGAACAACCGACTTATGCAACTCATCGCGACCTATGAAGAAAAGTGAACGGGAAAAATTGAAACAGCGGTATGCCACACTCGGTGTTGAAATAAAAGTTGCAAAGGACGGGCTTTCGGTTTACGTGAACGATACTAATCCTGTTCAAGAATTAACTTTGGAACAATTAAAAAATATTTATACCGGTAATATTACAAACTGGAAACAAGTCGGCGGGCAAGATGCTAAAATAATTCTTTACAGTCGTGAAAATAATTCGGGTACTTATGTTTATTTCAAAGACCATATTTTGGAGGGTGAAGATTTTGTACCCTATGCTCAAAATATGCCCGGCACGGCAGCAGTTGTGAATGCTGTTTCGAAAGATAAGAATGGAATTGGTTACGGGGGTGCTGCTTACGGAAAAGGTATCAAATTCTTGAAAATTAAAACCGATGCTAAATCGCCCGGCTTTGAACCAACTCCTGAAAATATTAGATCCGGTGATTATCCAATTTCACGTTTCTTATACATCTATACCCGGACAAGACCGACCGGTGAAATAAAAAAATATATAGATTGGATACTCAGCGACGAAGGGCAATCCATCATAACAAAAGTCGGATATTTTCCGATAAGATAAAATGACTACCGATAAAAATACATCGCCTTTACTGAAACGCAGTTTTAACCTGCCTGAATTTTTAGCAGAGAATACGATTAAAGGGGTTTCGTTCATTTCTTTCGCATTTATAATTTTGATATTTGTTTTTGTGTTCAGAGAGGCGCTGCCAATATTTTTTCCGAAAGAAAAAATTCAAGAAGTTAAAGAAGAAATGATTCAGGAAACCTACGGCGAAGAATACTTGTCTGCCGATAAAGAAAAAAAAGAGGTGGTGTCCCCGTTAGAAACTTCGGGGGATGAGGGGGAGGCAACTCTCAAAAATTTAACCGGAAGCGAATGGCAGCCGGTTTCACGAAACCCAAAATATGGGCTGCTGCCGTTAGTGGTTGGAAGTTTAAAAGTAACGTTGATAGCTGTTCTATTCGGGGCGCCCGTTGCAATCTTGGCTGCCTTATTTACAGCAGCATTTGCTAATAAAAAAGTTAAGGAATTGATCAAACCCACAATTGAAATGCTTGCAGGTTTTCCGTCGGTAGTAATCGGTTTTTTTGCCCTCGTAGTTTTGGCAACTTTTTTACAAAATCATTTTGGATACGAATACCGCCTGAATGCCTTTGTCGGAGGGATAGCACTTTCGTTAGCTGTAATTCCGATTGTTTACACAGTAGCCGAAGATGCGCTTGCTTCTGTTCCTAAAGTTCTTACCGAAGCAAGTTTATCGCTTGGAGCGACGAAGTGGCAAACAGCTTTGTTCGTGGTTCTACCTGCTGCAATTCCCGGAGTTTTTGCAGCGATATTATTAGGAGTTGGAAGAGCATTCGGCGAAACTATGATCGTGTTGATGGCAACCGGAAATGCTTCTCTGATGTCTATTAAACTATTCGAGCCGGTGCGAACGATGTCGGCAACGATTGGTGCAGAAATGGCTGAAGTCGTTTTTGGCGACACTCATTACAATGTTTTGTTTATGATTGGTTCGATACTTTTTATATTCACATTCGTTCTGAATGCAATTGCCGAATTTTATGTTCGAAATAAATTAATGAAACACATCGGAGGAGAATAGTGAAACTGCAACGGAAAATAACCGGTTGGCTCGTTGTGGGTGTAACTTTCCTATCCGCATTTTTAATTGTGGCAGCTATTGTTCTTATAATGTCCGATGTAATTTTAGGTGGTAAAGATTTAATAAGCTGGGAATTTTTAACTGGTGTCCCAACCGAGGGAATGACGGCGGGCGGAATATTCCCAGCGATTATCGGAACCGTATTGTTAGTCCTGATTATGTCGATAGTGGGTGTTCCGATTGGAACCATAACCGCAGTCTATTTAAGCGAGTATGCAAGTCGGAAATCAATTTTAACGCGCTTGGTCAGGTTTGCTGTAAACACACTTGCCGGAGTTCCGTCGATAGTGTTTGGTTTATTTGGACTTGGTTTTTTTATACAATTTGTTGGAACCGGTATGGATAATATTTTAACCGGTGGTGTTGAACTGCACTGGGGTCAACCGAATATTCTCTGGGCAAGTTTGACGATGGCGCTTTTAACTTTGCCGGTTGTAATCGTCTCGGTCGAGGAAACTATCCGTTCAGTTCCAAAAGATTTGCGCGAAGCGAGCTTGGCACTTGGTGCCACTAAATGGCAAACAATTTATAAAGTTGTTCTACCGAATTCATTGAACGGTATATTTACAGGAACAATACTCGCTGTTGGCAGGGGAGCGGGCGAAGTGGCGCCGATTCTTTTTACAGGAGTCGCATATTATCTTCCGCATTTGCCCGGCAGTTTGTCCGACCAATTTATGAATTTAGGTTATCACGTTTATGTTATGGCAACTCAATCGCACGATGTTGAAGCAACACTCGGAATCCAGTATGCTACTACACTCGTGCTTTTAGTTTTAACTTTTACATTAACTTTTGCAGCAATGTTTTTAAGATATAAAATCAGGAAAAGAGCAATCCACTAATGCGGATGAATCAAAATATAAAAATACGAACACAAGAATTAAATCTTTTTTACGGTGCAAAACAGGCTTTGAAGAATGTAACACTCGATATTCTGCCGAACAATGTAACAGCATTGATTGGACCGTCGGGTTGTGGTAAATCGACTTTCTTGCGCTCGTTAAACCGGATGAACGACCTGATTGATAATGTAAAGACAACCGGCGAAGTTTATGTAGATGAAATAAATATTTACGATAAGAACATAAACGTAGTGGAGCTACGTAAACAGGTCGGTATGATTTTTCAAAAATCGAATCCGTTTCCTAAGTCCATCTACGAAAATGTTGCCTACGGTCCCAAGATAAATGGCATCCGTAATAAAAATATTTTAGATGAAATCGTTGAAAGAAGTCTTAAACGGGCAGCTTTATGGGATGAGGTAAAGGACGAGTTGAATAAGAGCGGATTAGCTCTTTCGGGTGGGCAGCAGCAGCGTTTGTGTATAGCTCGTGCATTAGCTGTTGACCCTGAAATTTTACTGATGGATGAACCGGCAAGTGCCCTCGACCCCCTGGCTACTGCGAAGATTGAAGAACTTATATTTGAATTGAAAGAAAAATACACTATTGTAATTGTAACTCACAATATGCAGCAAGCAGCCCGTGTAAGCGATCGCACTGCATTTTTCTATTTAGGTGAAATTATTGAGTACGATTTAACAAAGAAAATATTCACTACTCCATCGAAGAAGCAGACTGAAGACTACATTACGGGGCGTTTTGGATGAGAAAAGTAAATCAATATTCGATATTCAACCGGAAAAATTTCGGATTTAGAGATTATTTTGCATTATACAAAGAAAAACGGAGCTAATATGCAGCGACACTTTGAAAAAGAATTAGAAAGTTTAAAAACCAATTTAATTAAAATGGCGAGCGCGGTTGAGGATGCAGTCGGCTCATCGCTCAAAGCATTTCTTGAACAAGATAAGCAGCTTGCTAAACAAATTATTGAGGGCGATAAGCGAATTAATTTGCTCGAAATAGAAATTGATTTTGCTATCATCGACTTACTCGCTTTACAGCAGCCGGTCGCTGTAGATTTGCGATTGATTCTTGCTGCACAAAAAATTAATAACGACCTTGAACGGATTGGCGACCACGCGGTGAACATTGCAGAGTCGGCACTCACGATAGCTCAAACCGGCGTCCAAGAGCCAATGCTAAACCTTCCTAAAATGTGTGAACTTGCTCAGCATATGCTTCGCGATGCTATTGATAGTTTTATACACCAGGATCCAAAACTCGCACAATCCGTCCTTGATAGAGATGATATTATGGACGATATGAATCGCAAAACAGCGAAGGATGTTATTGCTGTTATGAAAGATTCATGTGAAATGATTGAGGGCTGTTTACATCTGATGCGTATTAGCCATAACCTCGAACGAGTTGCCGACCTTGCCACAAACATTGCCGAGGAAGTTATTTTTATAACACAAGCTCGATTAGTAAAACACGGAGTTAATAAGTTATAAACTTTTGCTAATCATATTCGCTTATCTTATATTCAAATCAATTGTGGTATCAAAACAATTAAATATTGAAGACAACGAACTGGGGCTGATTCAAAAAGCCGGGATGGGTGATGAACGCGCTTTTACCGAGCTTGTGCGCCGTTATGAAGATATGATCTACAGTTTCTCGTACAAGGTGTGCAGAAACAAAGAAAAAGCTGAGCAGACCCTGCAGGATACTTTCATTAACGTTTATAAAAATATTTCAAGCTTTAGAGGCGACTCAAAATTTTCGACCTGGCTTTACAGTATTGTTACGAACAATTGTATGATGAAACACCGCAAACGAAAGTTAGACGATTTGTGGATTTCGTATGATGAACCACCGGCTGAGGGAATGGAACCAAGTGAATTCGCTGCGTGGGACCCGTCGCCCGCTGAATTATTAATGGATAAAGAATTACAGGAGAAAATGGATGCGGCAATATTAAAACTTCCGCAGGACTATAGAGTCGTATTTGTTCTGCGCGATATTGAAGGACGCTCGGCAGAAGAAACTGCGAAAATTTTAAAACTCTCCGTGCCCGCAGTTAAATCGCGTTTGCGGCGTGCTCGGGTTTTTTTACGTGATGAATTGAATAAATATTTAACTCACTAAAAATGACTTGTAAAAAAACATATCGTTATATATGTGAAAATTTAGATGCCAACCTAAATTCTCCGACCTGCATCGAAATCAAAAAACATTTAGACCATTGTCCTAATTGCACTGCTTATTTAGAGACACTCAAAAAAACTGTTCTGTTATACAAAAATCAAAAAAGTCCAAAATTAGGAAAATCTGCCCGAAAGAATTTAGTGCTTTCCTTAAATCTAGAAATACCCTCAAAATCTCTTAAAAAGAGTAATATTTCAAGCTTATAGCTTTACCCGTTTTTTTTATATTGAAGCACATCACAGATATCCGCGTCGTCCTATCCAACAATTGATTTTTAATGATAAAAGCATTAGAATTAAGTAGAAAAAAACATATAAATAACAATAGAAAGTAATTATTATGCGCCGTCTCCCGAGCGCTATTGTAATATACATAATAGCAATATCGTGCTGCATTTTCGCGTCAGCATCTTACAGTCAAACCGATACTTTGACTATAGTCACTTACAACATTTTAAATTATCCCGGTTCAGATGCCGCTATCCGAAATCCATTCTTCCGTCCTGTTATCCATTCCATGAAACCCGATGTGCTGATTGTTCAAGAGATGATAAGTCAAACCGGAGTAACCACTTTCTTGAATGAAGTAATGAATAAATATCAACCTGGACTTTACTCTACGGTAACTTTTAATGATGGTCCAGATACTGATAATAGTTTTTATTATCGGTCGGACAAGGTAACTTATCTCGGTGCCCAATACATCAACACAGCTTTAAGGCAGATTGCAGAATACACATTTCGGCACACTAACAGTGGTGAAGTCATAAAAATATATTCACTACATCTTAAAGCCAGTGCGACTACGGATGATGAAAATAAGAGGCTTGCTGAAGTAACGATCTTGAGGAATCATATGAATGCCTTACCTGCAAATACAAATTTTATTGTGGGCGGCGACTTTAACATATACAAAAGCTCTGAACCTGCATATCAAAAATTAATAGGAAGCGAAGCTGATAACGATGGAAGATGTTTCGATCCGAAAACTTTGACCGGTACATGGAACCAGAGCGTTTACGCAATTCATCACACGCAGTCTCCGCGCACGCGAGCCTTTGGTGGTGGTGCGAATGGCGGGATGGACGACCGATTTGATATGTTGTTGAATTCATTCAGCCTCACCGACAATCTTATTAGTGCATCCTACAAAGCTTATGGAAATGACGGCAACCATTTTAATGATTCGATAAATCGTCTTCCGAACTCTGCTGTTCCTGATAGCGTTGCGCATGGACTGCATTATGGTGCCGACCATATTCCTGTTGTAGCAAAATATGTTTTTCAATCTTTGTCGGCGTTTAATTTACTATCGCCAGCTAATAATTCTATAGATCAATCACTCAGCGGTTTGCTTACCTGGCAAGCTTCTATCGGTGCAACCGGTTATGATGTTTATTTTGGAACTACCAATCCACCTACGACAATCGTAAGCACGAATCAAGCAGGTACTTCGTTTTCTTATAGCGGAACCGCGTATAACACAACTTACTATTGGAAAGTTGTAGCAAAAAATAGTACTAATACACTTGAAGCGACGGGCTCACCGTGGAATTTTAAAACTCTCGCATTAGCTGCACCGGGTGGTTTTAATTTGTTGCTGCCAACGAACGGCGCTATCAATCAACCTCGATCGGGAAATTTAACATGGGGTACATCATCACAAGCAGCCGGTTATGATGTTTTCTTAGATACGCTGAGTAATCCGTTAACGGTTGTAAGTTCGAATCAAACTGCCACCTCGTTTGAGTACCAGAATTTAACATCGGGCAAAACGTTTTATTGGAAAGTGGTAGCAGAGAATGCTACCGGAACCACTGTAGGCACAGGTTCGCCACGAAGTTTCACAATTGCTAATGTACCTGTAGCTCCTTCAAATTTAGTAGTAACCGAAAAATCGGACTCGCAAATTAAGTTCACATGGGTTGATAATGCAAACGACGAGTTGGGTTACCGCGTTTACCGTCACAACGGTCTTGCAAAATCAAATGTTAGCGGAGACCTTCCGCCCAATACAACTTCGTTTACTGATACTCTTCTGTTACCGAATGCTCAATATATTTATGAAGTATTAGCTTACAATCTGCAAGGTGAAGGAAATTTTGCCACGGCTACAAGTTATACATTAGCTATGAAGCCGGATATCAAAGACAAATTTACATACGGAACCACTTCGATTTATATCGTGATTGATACAAAATCAAACCCAAGTGTAACTGAATATGCGATAAAAGTTACAAGCGACAGTTTAATCGATTCTTATGTTCAAAACGATGGAACATTGGGAATTGATCCTGTTTGGAAAACTTATTCATCTTGGAACGGGAATGCAGGAGTTCAAGTAGTTGGGCTTAATGCTGCCACCGAATATTTTATTATGACTCTGGCTCGGAATGTGGACAATGACGTTAACTCAATGGTTGATTTCAAATATATTACAACCGGCTCGTTTTCGGTATCAAGAAATGTGAATCAGGGTTGGAATTTGGTATCAGTCCCGACATTGAGAACTGAACTAAGAAATATTTCCGTATTTCCATTCAGCACTTCGCCTGCTTATGCTTTTTCAGGTGGATATGTTTTGAGAGATACACTCTCCCAAGGTTCTGGTTATTGGTTAAAATTTCCTTCGGCACAATCAATTGAGGTCAACGGTGATCCATTACAAAACGATACGATTAATTTAACGAACGGATGGAATATAATTGGTTCTATCACCACACCTGTTACGACAAGCAGCATTTTACAGGATCCATCTGGTTTAATAAGTTCAGTTTTTTGGGGTTACGATAACGGATACACATCAGCCGAAAATATTGAACCGATGAAAGGTTACTGGGTGAAAGCAAATGGTTCGGGAAAATTAATACTGAATAGTGTTTCCAAATCAAATTCTAAAAACGCCACCGCAGCTTCTCAGCTTAATGCGAATAAACTGAAGTTTACAGATAGAGGAGGCAAACAGCAGGTTTTATATTTTATGGACGAAGTTAATTTGCCTCTCGATAAATTTGAACTGCCACCTATCCCACCGACCGATGCCTTTGATATTCGATTTGAATCAGGACGTACAGCGGCTTTAATCAACGATCATAAAAAGCATCGCATATTATTACAAACTTCATCGCTTCCGCTGCAGCTTGAGTGGGAGATTACGGATAACGTGATTTACAGAATTGCTGACCGGCAGGGAAATTTCGATTATGAATTGAAAGGTACAGGATCTATTTCTATTAACGACGAATTGTTAAAATCGATTTCATTGGAGCGACTTGCTGGTACCGCTCAAAGTGGAGAAATAACAAACTATGCTTTGAAGCAGAACTATCCCAATCCTTTTAATCCGTCAACGATGATTACTTATCAGATACCGTCTGGTAGTTTCGTTATACTAAAAGTATATGATATTTTGGGGAAGGAAGTTGCAGTTGTTGTTGATAAATTTCAGGAGACGGGCAGTTACAGCGTGGAGTTTGATGCTAAAAATTTATCTGGCGGGATCTATTATTATAAATTTTCGGCAGGTAACTATATTGAAATCCGGAAAATGATTCTATTAAAATGACGGCTCCCAAAATATTTATCTTTCTTTTTTTTATAGTTTCATTTTCAGCGTGTAGTAAAAAAAGTAACATAGAATATTTAGTCCCTGAAAAACTTGCCGGAATGGATTTGCAACGAACCTTAGATAATAAGGAAGCCGAGCAAAATGTAAATCAATTACATAATAAATTTGTTTCTGGTACAGAAAACATCGTCGCGTTTTATGAGAATGATGATACTAAGTGCGAGCTATATATTTCTACATTTCCGGATACGTTAAAGGCGCTCGATGTATTTCATAAAATGATGCGTGGAGTGCGGCAGGATACTTCGGTTTTTACACATTTTACCCCTCGAGTTATCGGCGATCAAGGTATAATAATGTTGTTAGGAATGGGGCGTGTTCATTATTTTTTTACAAAGGGGAAAGAAGTTTATTGGCTACAAGCTGATCAGGGAAAAGCGGAAGAAGCTATAACAGAATTGGTGAATTCAGAATAACCATTGATTATTAAAACTGAACTTCGTATATTTCAACTGCAAATTCCAAAATTTCACAAGTTAGCAAATAAAATGCAGCTAACTTGTATGAAATTTTGAGAATCCCGCCGTAATGAAATTTAGGCGGGATGGATAGATAAAATTAATTCGCGCCAGTTCCAAAATTTCAGAAGTTAGCAAATAAAATGCAGCTAACTTGTATGAAATTTTGAGAATCCCGCTAAATCTGCCGAAGGCGGAGCAAGCGGGACTCAATAAATAGATATCCGCGCCAGTAGTTCCAATCTGACATAACTTAATAAACGAAGTGTGAGTAAGTTATCAGTCAGATTGAGAATCCCGCTAAATCTGCCGAAGGCGGAGCAAGCGGGACTCAATAATTAAATATTCGCGCCAGTAGCTCAACTGGATACCCGCCCGACCGAACATAAAAGAGCGCATAATCGGTCGTTCGGGCGGGGAGCATCAGTTTGTTATATGAAACACTATGTTTATATATTGAAAAGTTGTAGAGATAGTAAAAGATATATTGGTATGACAACTAATATAGAAAGAAGATTAGTAGAACATAACTCGAAAAAAACTAAATCTACAAAAGGACGTGGTCCTTTTATATTAGA
>JAUXOG010000083.1 GCA_030682385.1 Bacteroidota bacterium | reverse complement strand
CGTCATGCCGCACGTTCTCGGTCGAAGGTATGGCGGTATTTGGCTCTTTTATAAATTAGTTACAATATAGCAAATTCGATTTGCGATTTAAATTAAAACTCTTTAACTTTACTGCAAACAAGAACAAATTTTTCACGGTTGGAAATTAAAACTAAATTAATAAATCAAAATATTTAACGTGCGGCACGAACGCCTGCTTGCTGCAGGCAGGTCTAACAAGAAACGTGTAACGTTTCAAGCAAAAATACGACGCTGGTATAAACCAATGACAAAAAAGCCTCGCTCAATACTTTTGTTCACGGCGAATGAGAATTATAGGTTCACAAAAGTATTGCGTATTTTTGCAAAACGTTGGCTGCCATGCTTTCATAAGATTAGAGAGTTAGTCTGCCAACTTTGGCTCGGTAACCAACAGGATTGGGTAGACCGAGTGAGATGAAATTAAATCAAAAACTCCACACCGAACAAAGCTACCTGCACAAGCTGCAACAGCTAAAGGCAGGGTTGATGGGGGATTTGTTGAGTGGGAGAAAGAGGATGTCTGAACCTTTGATTGAAGCTGATTAAATGATTAACTATGATTGGATTATTTTATTAATAAACTGAAAGATAAATCAATGGAATCAAATGAATCAAAAAAATCAGTGGTCCAGACAGAGTATAAATATTCAGAGTTAACCGGTAAAATAATTGGATGTGCCATGGAAGTACACAAAATTCTTGGCAATGGTTTTCAGGAAGTGATTTATCAACGAGCATTGGCAAAAGAAATGGCATTGCAGGGTTTGTCATTTCATCGTGAATTTGAAATGCCCATTAGAGATTGGCTTGCTTATAAATTTCGGTACAAAGAGTTTGGAATTTAAACGATTGATAAATTCAAAATTCAATAATAAATCAGCTAAATCAAAACAATCAGCTTAATCAACGGTTCAGATAATTGTTAACGCAAACAGGAAATTAAAATGGAAATCAAATCGCAGATAATAATTTATACCACCGAAACAGGCGAAACCAAATTAGAAGTCCGTCTGGAAAATGAAACTGTTTGGCTCACTCAAAAGCTGATGGCAGAACTTTTTCAAACCACCATTGCCAATATCAATATCCACCTGAAAAATATTTTTGATGAAGGTGAATTAGACCCGAAGGCAACTATTAAGGATTTCTTAATAGTTCGTTTGGAAGGTAACAGGGAAGTGAACCGAAGCATTGAGTATTACAATCTGGATGCAATCATTTCGGTTGGTTACCGCATTAAATCGAAGGTGGCAACCCGTTTCCGCCAATGGGCAACACAGCACATAAAAGAATTTATTGTAAAAGGATTTGTGCTGGATGATGAACGCCTGAAAAATCCGGATTTACCTTTTGATTATTTTGAAGAACTGCTGAAACGCATTCAAGACATCAGAACATCTGAAAGGCGTTTTTATCAAAAAATAACCGACATCTATGCCACCAGTGCCGATTATGACCCTACAGACGAAAGAAGCATTTTATTTTTTCAAACCGTTCAGAATAAAATGCACTGGGCAATTACCGGAAAAACGGCTGCGGAAATAATTGCTGAGAGAGCCGACAGCAGCAAAGCCAATATGGGGTTAACCAATTGGAGAGGGACAAAACCAAGAAAGCAGGATGTGAGCATTGCAAAAAATTATTTGAATGAACCGGAACTTTCAGCACTCAATAATTTAGTGGAACAATATCTTGTATTTGCCGAAGGGCAAGCCATGCGTAGAATACCCATGTATATGAAAGACTGGATTGAGAAACTGCATGGTTTTCTTAAACTGAACGACCGTAATATTTTAGAGCATGCCGGAAATATTTCACATCAATTAGCCATAGCAAAAGCGGAAAAAGAATATGACAAATATAATTTGATGATGAAGAACAACTTTGAAAGCGATTTTGATAAAGCAGTAAATAAATTGTCGACTCTGAAATCTGAAATTGCAAAAACCAAAAAGAAAAAGAAGTAAGTCATGGCAGAATACATCAACGTAGAAAAACCTTTTCTCGATAAACTTCGCCAGTTGGGTTGGCAGGTAATTGACCAAGGGCTTGGCGTTCCGCAAGAACCCGAAAAGAGTTTGCGAAACAACTTTAAAGAAGTGGTGCTGCCTAAAGTTTTTAAAGACAGCATCAAAGCTATCAACAAAACCGATGATGGCAGGGAGTGGCTCACCGAAAAACAATTGGATGAAATACTTTTTGAGATTCAAAACTTTGCAGGTAAGAGTTTACACGAAGTCAATAAAGAAATTCATCGTTTGCTGTTGAAAGGAACAAGTGTTTCAAAAAACGAACTTACAGGCGAACAAGACCCAACGGTTCGTTTGGTTGATTATAAAAATTACACCAATAATTCTTTTATTGCCATCAATCAGTTCCGCTTGCTTACACCGGGTTCAAGCCGCACCGGTATTATCCCTGACATTGTTCTATTCCTGAACGGAATGCCTGTGGTGGTGGTTGAGGCAAAAGATTTTGATGTAGCCGAACCATTGAGTGAAGCGTATTTGCAGGTTACCCGTTATGCCAATACCCGGCAAGATGACTACGGTTTTAAGGAGGGCGAAGAAAAATTATTTCACTACAATATTTTCAGCATCATTACCCACGGCAGGGAAGCAAGAGTTGGAACTATCAGTGCCGAATTTGATTTCTATAATAATTGGGTGGATATTTTCCCTGAAGAATACCAAACCATACCCGTTACACCCGATGAAGAACGACAGGAAGTGTTGATACGTGGAATGTTGAACAAAGAAATTTTGGTGGACATCCTGAAGCATTTCACTTTATTCATGGAAATTAAAAAAGGTGTGGAAGTAAAAATTGTAGCACGATACAATCAATATCGGGCAGTAGAGAAAATCATAAGGGTATCTCTAAAAACTTGCTGAATTTTGCAGAAAAAATTATTTTTTCGTATTATGGTCGAGAACATTATAGGAAAATATTTTTTATGAAACACAAAGACAATCAACCACGTTCTTTTTTTGACGAACACATGCGACTGGAGAAATTTGAGACAGCCTCACACCAGAAAAATTGTGATTTCACTCTGTTTCATTGTTGATTAAAGTAATAATTATAATTAGATTATGGCTGGATGAAAATAAAAGAAATTAAAACAGTTTATCCCGCTTCAAAGAGGCCGGATATTACTTTTAAATTTACAACAAAAATTTATAAACTAAAATAATGACTGGCGAATCTTTAAACGACTTGTCCCGATCTTTCGGGATACAGCAAGATAAAATTGAAAAACTGAAACAACTTTTTCCTGAAACAATTACAGAAGGAAAAATTGACTGGGAAAAACTTCAGGCAACACTTGGAAAAGAAAATCTTGAGTTCCAAAACGAACGCTATGTTTTAAATTGGGCTGGCAAGACAGAAGCTTTTAAAGTATTGCAACTATCTACCACTGCAACACTGAAACCTTGCCCCGGTGAAGGGATCAATGATTTCCCCGTTTTTAATAATCATGGCAATCACGAAAATCAAATAAATCATAGTTCAGACAATGTTTTCATCGAAGGTGAAAATTTAGAAGTGCTGAAAGTATTGCAAAAAGCATACTACGGAAAAATTAAGTGCATTATAATTGACCCGCCTTACAATACAGGCAATGACAGCTTTATTTACCCCGATAGTTTTAAGGAGAGCAAAGAGGATTACCAAAAAAGAATTGGCGATAAGGACGAAGAAGGATATTTGTTGAAAGAGGGTTTTTTCCGTAAGAACAACAAGGACAGCGGACACTACCACAGCAACTGGTTAAGTATGATGTATCCCCGTTTGTTCCTTGCAAAAAATTTACTGCGTGATGACGGAGTTATTTTTATTCACATTGACGATAATGAGGTTCACAATCTTCGGTTGGTGATGAATGAAATTTTTGGAGAGGAGAATTTTGTTGCAACATATTTATGGAAGAAAAAGGGAACTACTACAAATGTTGAAGGAGCAAAAGTAAGTTCCCTCACTGAATATATTTTATGTTATTGTAGAACGGAACATAGTGATAGTTTGAATTACAGGGTGGTGCCGAAAGAAAGTAGAAATTATGAATTTAGTGATGTTGAAGGAAACTATCGGAACACTGTAATTGAAAAAAAGAATACTGGTAGCTATGAAAGAAAATCAATGCAATTTGAGATTCTTGGAAATAAACCACGAGAAGGAAAGCGATGGCAATTGGGAGAGAAAACAGCAAGAGAATTAGAAGCAAAAGATAGATTTATTATTGAAGATGGAGTTATTAAACTAAAAATTTATGATTTTGAGGATAGGGATACCACATCAGCAAATCCAAATATTTTATTTGAACACGGTTCAACAGACAGTGCTTCGAAAGATTTAGAAAGTCTATTTGGCGTTAGAGATCTTTTTGATAATCCTAAACCATACGAATTAATAAGACAATTAATAAAGTATTCTCAAAGTGAAAGCAGTGATGATATTATCCTTGATTTCTTCGCAGGTTCAGCCACAACCGCCCAAGCAGTTTTAGAACTCAATAAAGAAGACCTGCCCGCCAGCGGTCAGGCGGGTGGCGGCAACCGAAAATTTATTTTAGTGCAGTTACCTGAAAAATGCGATGAAGAAAGTGAAGCATACAAAGCGGGCTACAAAACCATTGCAGACATTGCAAAAGAAAGAATCCGCAGAGTAATAAAGAAAATTGAAAAAGAATGTCATGCTGAACGGAGTGAAGCATCTAAAAAAGCTGGATTGTTTGCAGAAGATTCTTCTCCCGATATTCATCGGGATCAGAATGACAATATGAATTTAGGTTTTAAAGTTTTCAAACTCTCCTCTTCCAATTTCAAAATATGGAGAGGCAGCGAAATCACGGAAGAAAATTTAGAAACTACATTGGAATTGTTTGTCGATCCTGTAAGACCTGCCTCCGCAATTGCTACGGCAGGCAGGGAAGGAAGCGAAAAAGAAAACATGCTTTACGAGTTAATCCTCAAAGCAGGGTATTTACTCACCGACAAAGTTGAATATGTGAATTGGGCTAAAGCCCAGCTTAGTGTGCCGGATTCAGTAACCCCAGACTTAAGTCTGGGGTTAAAGCAAACACCCAAATCCCCGGGCTTCAGCCCAAAAGAGAATGGCGGTTACTACTCTATCAACAACGGTGAACTCATCATTGCTTTGGAAGAGATGAATCAAGAACTAATTGATAAAATCATTTCAGCCAAACCGAAAAAAGTAATTACGCTTGATAAACTTTTCACCGACAACGACCAACTGAAAACAAATACAGTGTTGCAGATGAGAGATGCGGAAATTGATTTTAAAACAATATAAAATAGCTTTAATAAAAAACCTTTTGGGCTAAAGCCCAGCTTATCGTTGCGTATTCAGCAACCCCAGACTTAAGTCTGGGGTTAAACACTAAAGAAAAACATAGGGCTTTAGCCCAAGAACAAAACCAATGATGAAATTACACTTTGACAGCAAGCAAGAATTTCAAATAGAGGCGGTAAAGGCAATAACTGATATTTTTGAAGGACAGCAATTGAGCAGTGGCGACTTTGAATTTTCAGTAAATACAACAGGGGTTTTGCTTTCTGAAAATGGTTTTGGTAACAATCTTACTTTAACACAAGAACAGATTTTAGAAAATGTAAAATCCATTCAGCAACGTAATGAAATAAAAGAACCTGTTACAGAATTACAGGGGTTGAATTTTACGGTTGAAATGGAAACCGGCACAGGAAAAACGTATGTCTATCTCCGCACAATCTATGAATTGAATAAACTTTACGGCTTCAAAAAATTTGTAATTGTTGTTCCTTCGGTTGCCATTCGTGAAGGGGTAATGAAAAACCTTGATATAACAGAAGAACATTTTCAGAATCTTTACGACAAAGTTCCGGTTACTTCTGATGTTTATGACAGCAAGAAAGTTTCCAACTTGAGAGGTTTTGCATCTGCAAATACTATTCAGGTACTAGTCATCAATATTGATTCATTTGCAAAAGATGAAAATATAATCAACAAGCCAAACGATAAACTCACTGGGAAAAAACCGGTTGAGTTTATTCAAAGCTGCAAGCCGATTGTGATTGTGGACGAACCGCAGAATATGGAAACGGAAATCCGCAAAAGAGCAATTGAAAATTTAAGTCCGCTTTGCACGCTTCGCTATTCTGCAACGCATACGAACCTCTACAACCTGATGTATTCTCTCAATCCAGTAAAAGCGTATGATTTGGGTTTAGTGAAACAGATAGAGGTTGATTCTGTTGTAAGCGAAAATGATTTTAACTCTCCATTTCTCCGATTAGAAAATATCACACGAACCGGAAATGCAATTAAAGCAAAAATAAAAATTGATGCGGCCACAGAAAATGGAATAAAAAGAAAATCCGTTATGGCAAGCGGAAAAAATCTTGATTTGTTTCTGCTATCAAACAGAAATGAAAAATACGATGGACTTAAAATTTACGAAATTGATTTTGGCAATGAGCAAATTGAACTTAGCAACGGAATTGTTTTGAAGAAAGGAGAAACGCAAGGGGGAATGAACGATGAAGTAATGCGTTTTATGATTAGCAAAACAGTTGAAGAACATCTGAAAAAAGAAAAGAATTACAAAGACAAAGGAATAAAAGTTCTTTCGCTTTTCTTTATTGACAAAGTAAAAAATTATCGTGAGTATGATTCCACCGGAAGCCCGCTCAAAGGAAAGTTTGCACAATGGTTTGAAGAAATTTATCAAAAGGAAATTTCTAAGCCTGTTTATAAAGGTTTAATCCCTTATCCGGTTGACGATATACACAACGGATATTTTTCGCAAGACAACAAAGGCAGAGTAAAAGATACAGGCGGCGAAACGCAATTAGATGATGATACTTACAAATTGATAATGCAGGATAAAGAAAAACTGCTTGATGTGAATGTTCCACTTCAATTCATATTCAGCCATTCTGCTTTGCGTGAAGGTTGGGATAATCCCAATGTATTTCAGATTTGCACTTTGAACGAAACGAAATCAGAAATAAAAAAGCGGCAGGAAATTGGCAGAGGGCTACGCCTTTCCGTAAATCAGAATGGACAAAGAATATTTGACCCCAACATAAATAAGTTGACGGTTGTCGCAAATGAACGGTACGAAGATTTTGCAAAAGCATTGCAAAAAGAAATTCAGGAAGATTGCGGAGTTGATTTTTCAGGCAGAACAAAAAATAAGAACGACAAGAAGAAAGTAAATTATAGAAAAGGATTTCAAGCAGACCCTAAGTTCTTACAGATTTGGGAAAAGATTCGGTTTCATACAAAATACAGCGTAGATTACAAAACGGATGAGCTTATTACGCTTGCTTCAAATGCAGTCAGCAAAATGGATGAAACAAAGATGCCGTCAATCAGGTCTGTAACATACCGAACAACTATAACAAACGAAGGCGTTGGTGGTACAGTAATAAGAGATGGTGGTGGAATAGAAGGTGAACCACAATCTGATATTCCAGATATGCTTGCTTACATACAAGGGAAAACAGAATTAACGCGAAGCACTATTTTAGAAATACTGAAAAAATCCAAACGGCTAAGAGAATTAATACTAAATCCGCAGTTGTTTATGGATAATGCAGTTTCAAAAATAAAAGAGGAGTTACACCAATTGATGATTGGTGGAATTAAGTATGAGAAAATCGGGGACAAGATTTATGAAATGACTTTGTTTGACGATAATGATTTTGAAATTTACATTGACAATTTTACACACACCGTTGCCGACAGTTCAAAGACAATTTATGAAAACTACATTCCGCTTGACAGTGGAGTAGAAAATCAGTTTGCGAAAGATTGCGAGAGCAGTGAGCAAATTGAATTTTATTTTAAACTCCCTTACTGGTTTAAGATAAATACTCCTATCGGAACATATAATCCTGATTGGGCTATTGTAAAAAAAGGTGTAAAGAAAATCTACTTTGTTACTGAAACAAAATCAGCAGGGCAGGAATTGAGAGGAAGCGAGAAATTAAAAATTGATTGCGGCAAAGCACACTTCAAGAATTTTGACGATGTAGTTTATAAAAGAGTTTCATCGGTGACAGATTTGAACAACTAAATTTAACGCAAAACCATAGCTGGAAATTCGCACAAAAGCGAAATATGTTAATTTCACTTGACTAGGATCGTTTCTTAGGCTGTGTCTTTAGAAATATCAGGTTCTTTCAAAAATTTATACACGATGATTGATGCACCGAACAATAATACACCGGATACTATAAATGTCTCCCGCAATCCGAGATGAGCGGCAAAATATCCGCCGGAGAGCGGACCGATTAAGTTAGCTAAAATAAATGCACTCGAGGCGATTCCCATTACACCCGCCTGACGTGATGATTCGGTATTTTTCGAAACGTAAGAATAGAGTGATGGAATTATCCCGCCCAAAAAAATTCCAAGCATTGCACGCAGAATAATTATCTGAATTATGGACGAGGCAAAACTTTGTAGAACAAAACTTATAGCAGCGCCAGCGGTCGCTATCGAAACGTTTATGCGATACCCATTCTTATCGCAAAATTTTCCCCAGTTGGAAGCTGAGAATACCATAAATACGCCCATTATTGAAAACGTAACACCGGTGATTGTAGATAAATAGTTTTTATCAATTGGGAATGTCTCCACAAACAGAGCGAAGGTAGGTTGCACTAAAACAATTGCTGTCTGTGTCGTCAGAATTAAGAACAAAGCTATTTTAATTCTATTCGAGTTGAACACATATTCATAATTTTTCTTTAATGTAAACTCGTTATTGTCATCAGCCGATTTATTTTCTTCGACCTGAACATTTTTGATAATCATATAGCCCGCTACAAAGCAGAGTGCAGCGACGATAAAAAAGATAGACCTATAGCTCACGATGTCCGCCAACAAACCACCCACGAGTGGACCGATAACAGTTCCGGCGGCAGTTGCAGTTTGCAGCATCCCGATTGCGTATCCGGTTTTTTCTTTAGGAGAAGTGGACGACACTAAAGCCAATGCGGATGGAATAAACCCACTTATTGCACCTTGAATTAATCTGAAAAAAAATAAAAACTCTACATTTGGACTGAACCCGATAAAAAGTTGAGCGATCGCGAGTCCAAAAATTGCTCGGACCACCATTAATTTTCTTCCGTATTTATCGCCCACAGCTCCCCAGAACGGTATAAAAAAGAATGAAAGCATGAACGGTGCAGCAAATACAAATCCGCTCCATTTAGCGACAGCTTCGTCGCCGTTTACACCAAGATCACGTATAAAGAAGGGTAGAAATGGGACTACTAAATTCATCCCGACCATAGCGAAAAATTGAGCAACCCAAATTGTGTAAAGATTTTTTTTCCATATATCCATAACAAATGCAGAAAAAGATAATGAAAAGTTGAAGGATATACAAAGCACCAAACCCTCCGTTTGTATATTTGATATCTATTGTTTGTTACTTCTAATCGGATAACGTATATTTACTTCCAGTGTTTGAAAGGTATATTTTGTCCGTTTATTTTATTCTTATATTCCAACAACTCATAGGCAGTGGAACACACATCGTATCCAAAGTAATGGTTGGCGATGTTGACCCCGTTACACTTACTATGCTTCGCTCCTTAATCGCCGCCGTGGGTTTTTTAATAATTTCTTTTTTCCGTAAAACGATCTTCAAGTTCGATAAGTCGGATTATCCGATGATTTTCTTCCTCGCGGTTTTAGCTATATATTTAAATCAATTTGTTTTTTTATCCTCATTGAAATTTACAACCCCTGCAAATGCCTCGCTCCTCTATGCAACCACTCCTACGATGGTTTTGATATTATCTTATTTTTTCTTCAATGAAAAACTTACATTTACAAAAACCTTAGGTATTGCTGTCGCTTTGTTAGGTATTTTGTTGGTTGTATTCGACAGGGGGATTGACCTTAAATCGGAATATACACTCGGTAATTTGATGTTGATTGGAGCTGTTTTATCGTGGAGTATGTACACAGTTTTCGGAAAGAAATTAATTTTAAAGTATGGTGCATTTAAAACAAGTTCAGCCACAATGATTTTGGGTTCCTTCATATTTTTACCTTTTGGAATGTTTGGAGTTTTCAATTTCGATTTTTCAAATCTGGACACTGTGGACATTGGAGGTATTTTATATTTAGGATTAGGTACTTCATTATTAGGATATGGACTTTGGTACTATGCGCTCGGTAAAATTGATACGAGTAAAGTCGCAATTTTTACAAACCTTCAACCTGTAATTACCACAATATTATCGGTAGTCCTTTTAGGAACCACTATAACACCCATATTTGTAATTGGAGGAGTGATTGCAATTTGTGGTGTAATTTTAACTCAATTTGGATAACAATTGATTCCTACAAACATTTTTCATATATTTAAAACGCATTATGTTCTTGAAAATATATCATTGGAGAGCTAGGCTAATGGTAAGTCATCCCGCTTGCGGGCAACCATCTTTATTTATGGAGGGTTCGCCTAATGGTATGGCAGCAGTCTTGAAAACTGCCGTCCTTCGGGACGTGGGGGTTCAAGTCCCTCACCCTCCGCAAGTTTAATGCCGCAAGCGGGACATCCGTAGAACGTTTTACGTTCTAAAAGGATTTGGGGGTTCAAGTCCCTCGCTCTCCGCTAAGATTGAAAGTGTTCTTTAGAATATAGAACGTTTAGAAACACAAGCGAAGCATCAAAAAATGTTGTTATGAATAATTTGAATTTAGTGAAATATGAAATCACGATTTAAAGATAAGTTGGCGGCTCTTCTTTTAGCAGAAATGTCGGAAAGGTTGAGGGATCGTGAGAAAATCAAACAATATCTTTCTGAATTTACAGCTTTCCCCCCCGAAAAAGTTACTGAAGAATTTTTAAATGAGTTTGAAAATTTTTTAGGTAGCGATAAACGAAATGAAATTGCAAAACGCCTTCATCAATCATTCTTCCAAAAAATTGAAACACCCCAAGGAGGTGGATTACCTCAATCAACAGAAATTTCCGTTGCCTCGCCAGAAGATGTCCAAGAATTATCAAAACTCAAAATCGAAATTGAAACTGAACAGTCGGAAGAAATTGCAGTTGTTGATGATACAAGAACACTCGAAAGTGAGATAGTCCAACAGGTTCAAGAAACTTCTCCCATCACACAAGAAATTGAAATTGAACAAACTGAAGAGATAACAGTTGTTGATGATACAAGAATACTAGAAAGTGAGATAGTTCAACAGGAACAAGTGCAAGAAATTATTATCGAGGATGAGATAATTGTACCCCTTCCAATAATCGAAGAGCCTGCAGAAATCGAACGTCCATCGGTGTTTTTTAAAAAAGAGAAAAAAACTCAGATTGAAATTTATCCTGACGACTGGTTATGTTTATATGGTTTTACCTACGCACCGAATAGTGAAGGTAAAGGCTTTCCTTCGGTTGAGTTAGAAGTAAAAGGGATTGGTGAGAATGGAAATATATTCGGGGTGGATTATGGTGATGTTCGATTTTTTATGAGCAAGATAAACATAGACAAATATGTTACTATAAAAACCGGATCAAATATTTTAAAGCCTCAAGAAAAAATAAAGTTAAAGTTAGAATATGCTTACGCTTTAAATCAGATGCATACAACCGAAATGCTGGTTACTTTGGAATTTTGGACTTTACAGCAGGGAAGAGAAGCAGTTGTGCGAGTTGTTGAAGATCGGTATTTAGATTTCTTACACAGTTTGATTGATGTTCACGATGCGATCGATTGGGATGTTGAAGTTTTGGTAATGGATAGTGAAATTCTGAAAGCGGTTAGTGCATCCTCTCAGGAAAGAACCGTTAGTGCACGATTACAACCACGCGAATCGAAAATCCAAAGAATAGATTACAAACAACAAGAACGTGTTCTATTCAAAGAAAAAGAAATTGCGCAAAAAATAAACTTGGAGCTAACAAAGATTGCTAATAAAATTAAAGTAGATCATATCATAACACTCGATAGTTCTTTCCTCGAAGATTGGAAGCCAATTTTCAGTGCACGCTATATTATCGGGAAGGATAAACGCAAGGCGTTCCATCAGGCAATACTTGAAAAACAGAATGAATATAAGGACTTCAAGGTTATAATAAATGTATCAAGCCCTAAAGTTGGTTTTAAATTTTAAGTGAAAATGCAATTCTTAAGTGGCGAAGAGCTGTTTGATAAATCTACCGATTATTGTTTTCTAATCGACTGCGACGGTATCATTGTTGACATGAACCCCTCAGCATCTGAATCGTTGGGATTAGTTCGTAATGAAATGGTTGGGAAATCTGTAGTTGATCTTATCACAGAAGAACAACGCTTGCCTTTTCAAAAATCAATCCGAAGTTTATTAAAAAACAAGACTATCTCCTCACTCGAATCTGAATTTATTTCCTCAAAATCAGGTAACTTAAATGTTACCATTTCCATCCTTCGCCTTCAAAAAAATAGTACTGATAAGCCGCTTTTATATTTAAGCGCCCGCGACATAACCGAGCAACGCCGCGCTCAGGTGCAGCTATTGCGTTTTGCTAATGCAATCCATTACACCGTCAATCCTATCGAGATTACAGATGAAAACGGTAAAATAATTTATGTAAATCCTGCATTTGAAAAAGTAACGGGTTATACGAAACAGGAATTAATCGGAAAAAATCCCAAAATTATAAACAGCGGTAAACATTCCAAAGAATTTTGGATGAAAATGTGGGATACCATCAGGTTGGGTAAGGTGTGGACGAGTGAAATCGAAAATAAACACAAAAATGGTTCACTCATCAACGAACGTCTTATAATTTCACCCATCATTGAACCATCTGGAAAAATTATAGGATATTTGGGAACTCATCACGACTTGACTGAACAACGCCGATTAGAAAGTGAACTTGAAAAATTAGAAGCATACATGTCGGCAATTCTTGACGACTCAACGGATGCGATCATCGGATTCGATTTAGAATATAACATCCGGTCGTGGAATAAAGGGGCTGAAAAAATTTATGGATACAAAGCGAAAGAAGTGATTGGCAAAAATTTTAAAATGCTCGTGCCGGCTGATCTTGTGCAAAATGGCGAGTTAGAATTTATTAATCAGGAATTTGAGAAGAAAGGTTATATCAGTAATTACGAAACGGAGCGATTAACTAAAGATGGCAACCGGATTTCTATACAACTTACCAGAACGCTCGTTCGCGATTCAAGTGGAAACATAATAGGAAGTTCGGCAATTGTTCGGGATATCACCGAAATCAAGAAGCTAAAACGGCAAATAAGTCATGCTGAAAAACTTTCGGTAGTCGGGCAGTTGGCAGCAGGTATCGCACACGAAGTGGGCAACCCGTTAACTTCTATATCCTCACTCGTACAAGTAATTCAAAGAACAACCGAAGATAATTTTGCTAAAGATAAATTAGAGCTTGTTAAAAACCAGATTAACCGGATAGCCCGGACGATACGCGAGCTTGTAGATTTTTCGAGACCATCGAATTATGAAGTGAAATTAACAGATTTGAATAAAGTTATTCAGGATGCTGTTAACATAGTTCGCTACGGAAAAAAATCCAGAGATATAACATTTAACTTGGAACTGGATAATAATCTTCCCAAAGTAACTATAGTGCAAGACCAAATTATTCAAGTATTTATAAACTTACTTCTGAATGCTGTTGATGCGATGGATGGTAAACCCGGTGAAATAAAAGTTGAAACAATGATTCGCGGTTATAATTTACAGGTTCGCATCCACGATAAAGGTAAGGGTATCCCCGAAGAAATAACTGACAAAATATTTGAACCATTTTTTACTACCAAAAAAGTAGGTGAGGGAACCGGACTCGGTTTATGGGTAAGTTATGGGATAGTGAAAAATTTTGGGGGCGAAATTGATTTTGAAAGTGAAGTCGGAGTTGGAAGTATCTTCACAGTTACATTACCGAGATAATAAAAAAGAGGTAAAAAATTGGCAGAAAAAATTTTAATTGTAGATGATGAAAATATAATTCGTGAATCTTTGGTTTTCGTTCTCCAAAAAGAAAATTATGAAGTTGATGAAGCTGAGAACGGCGCCAAAGCTTTTGAAAAAATTCAATCGGAGAGTTTCGATTTAGTTATATCGGATATCGAAATGCCTGAGATTAAAGGAATCGAACTTTTAAAAAAAATCCGACAGTATTCTCCTCAAACATTTGTTATGATAATAACAGCTTATGCATCAATCGACACTGCAATATCGGCATTGCGTCATGGAGCGCACGATTATATTTTGAAGCCGTTAGAATTTGACGACCTGATTCTTCGGGTTAAGCGATTGTTTGATTACAGGCGGTTGCTGCAAGAAAATATGTACTTGCGTTCGGAATTGAATCGCGAATATGATTTTAATAATATCATCGGCAATAGTTTTGCCATGAAGAAAGTTTTCGATCTAATCAAAAAGGTAGCTAAAACAGACGGGACAGTTTTAGTAACCGGTCGAAGCGGTACAGGAAAGGAATTGGTAGCTCGCTCGATTCATTACAACAGCAACCGGGCATCGAATAAATTTGTAGCAATAAATTGTGGTGCAATTGTAGAAACACTTTTTGAGAGCGAGCTGTTTGGACATAAGAAGGGTTCTTTTACAGGTGCGACTATGGACAAGGAGGGATTGTTCAGGATTGCACATGGGGGGACAATATTTTTGGATGAAATTAGCGAAATCCCCCTGCATCTGCAGGTTAAGCTATTACGTGCCATTGAAGAAAAAGAAATACTTCCTGTAGGAGGCACTACTCAGACAAAAATTGATGTTAGAATTATTTCGGCATCGAACAAATCGTTACATGAATTGGTTGAACAAGGAAAATTCCGCGAAGATTTATTTTACCGGATTAACATATTCGAAATACATCTGCCTGCTTTAGAGGAACGGAAGGAAGATATAAGTTTACTCGTCCAACATTTCATGATAAAACATAGCGAACGGATGGGCAAACTAGTACGCGGAGCCGACAACGATGTAGTGCGTGCTTTAATGAATCACAAGTGGAAAGGTCAGGTACGTGAACTCGAAAACATTATTGAGCGCGCACTGATTTTCTCTGAAGGCGAATATATTACAATGAAAGATCTCCCGGAGGACTTTAAACCAAAATTTTACTTACAGGGTAATGTCGGGTCGCCAAAATTAAAGGATAAACTTAAAGACTTTGAAAGAAATTATATCGAACAACAGTTAACTGCATTCGGATTCGATAAAGAAAAAACTGCTGAAGAATTAGGCATCAGTGTTTCGTCGCTCTACCGCAAAATGGATGAGTTAGGGATAGAAAAAGTTTAACCGCTTGCACCTATTAGAAATAAGAAAATACCTGTGATACTTCTTATTAGTGGGAAAATTTTAAGCGGGAGGCATAATAATATCGAAAGATACTAATTTTAGAAGAATTTTTCCGATGGCACATTAATTGAAAAAACTAACACAATAATCTCAATCAACAGAAAAACTAAAAGGAAATAAATATGAATTTTGGTGTTCTTACATTAATAGTAGCATTAATAACCTCTCTTATTTCAGCATATTTTTACTTCACGTCGCGTAATGGCGATACTCAATTGCTGAAAACTGCAAGGTTATTTTATAAAATTACATTCGGTATTATTGCATTCGCAAGCAGTTACTTCATGTATTTAATATTATCCCACCAATTCCAATACGATTATATTTACAGGTATAGTTCGCGGGATCTTCCACTCGGTTATCTGATATCATCCTTCTGGGCTGGACAAGAGGGTTCGTATTTGTTGTGGACTCTGCTCATCAGTGCATTCGGTATGATTTTTTACCGGACTGCAAAGCAGTACGAATCGTGGGGAATGTTTTTTGTACTATTAGTAAAAGCATTTTTTGTATTTTTAATGGTTGATAAAAGTCCGTTTGAGTTACTTCCACAAACACCTCCCGATGGTGCCGGATTAAACCCGCTTCTTCAAGATCCGTGGATGGTTGTGCATCCGCCTATTTTGTTTGTCGGTTATGCTGCAATTACTATTCCTTTTGCATTAGCTTTGGCAGCATTTATTAAAAACGATTTTAGCAATTGGGTTAAGGAGGCATTACCGTGGACTTTATTATCGTCAATAACTCTTGGTGCCGGAATAATAATTGGCGGCTTCTGGGCATACGAAGTTCTTGGCTGGGGCGGTTTCTGGGGCTGGGACCCTGTCGAAAATTCCTCTTTAGTTCCGTGGATTACAATTCTTGCGTTATTCCACGGTATGTCGGTTCAAAAATTTAAAAACTCACTGATTAAATTTAATTTTGTATTAGCTGTTGTATCATTTGTGTTAGTCGTGTATGCAACATTTCTTACACGCAGTGGTGTGTTAGCTAACTTTTCAGTCCACTCGTTTCAGGATAACGGGCAAAATGTTTTCTTGACGGTGTTTATGCTCGTCTGCTTGGTTATTGGATTTTATCTTTTAGGAAAAAATTTCCAAAAGATAAAATCTACGAAAGTTGATCCTTTTCACTTAAATCGTGAGAGCGGAATTTTTTGGGGTATGATTGTTTTAGTGGTGTCGGCTCTTTTTATTTCAATTGGAACTTCATCACCGATAATTACCGGTTTATTTGCATCAAGTCCTTCACAAGTTGATATTAGTTTTTATAATAAGGTAAACTTTCCAATCGGTATTTTGATGGCTGCTCTACTCGGCATTACACCCCTTTTGGTTTGGGGAGTTTCTACTGTAGGTTTGTTTAAAAAGCGTTTATTGATTTCCATTTCACTTGCAATCGTTTCAACGATAGCCGCATATTTATTCGGTGTACACAAGATAGATCTTTTATTATTTATTTTTTCTGCTGTGTTTGCTTTTTGGACGAATAGTATGGTAATAATCAGTCAGGCAAAAATCAGTTGGCTAAATATCGGAGCTCCACTGGCGCATTTTGGTGTGGGGATGATGCTGATTGGAATTATAGTTTCGGGTAATTATGACAAGTCGCAACAGGTTCAACTCGATCAGCATAAAGCCAGCGATGCGTTAGGTTATAAACTGACGTATCATAACGCAACCGATTTGCCGAACGGAAAGACTAACATCAATATCGATATCGAAAAAGATGGCGATGTTTTCAGGAAACATCCAAAATTATATTTCAGTAAGTATAACAACGCGTGGATGCGTGAACCCGATATTACTATTTTTCCGTTGAAGGATTTATACATTTCAGTGATGGAACGACAACAAAACACTCAGCAGGCTTCTGATAAATTAGCTTTAGCGAAGGGTGAAAAACAGAATTATTTCGATTATCAAATCGAATTTTTAGGTTTTGAATTCGACAACCATCAGATGTCGTCAAACATGAAGATTGTTGCCAACCTAAAAGTTACATATCACGATAGTGTTTATTCGTTAAAACCGGAAATGATTTATGAGAACGAGCAAAAACTTTCACCCCTTACACAGTTACCAAGTTGTCAGGGCGATAACTTAACAGTTGTTTTATCGAATATTAATGCCGATACCCGGTCGGTTGAACTTACATTCGGAGGGTTTCCGGCTGAACAAGCTTCGGCGGCTGAAGTTGTGTTAGTAGAGTTTTCGACAAAACCGTTTATGAATTTTGTCTGGCTTGGAACGATAATGTTGACTGTGGGAACTCTTATCGCTTACGGTCGCCGGTTAAAAGAAAATAAATAACGATGTCGGATCGAATATTAATTGCTGATGACGAAGAGATAATTCGCGACTCAATTTCGTTTGTACTTCAGAAAGAAAATTATGTAGTTGAAACTGCTGCCAACGGAAATGAGGCATTAGCAAAACATTTAGAAAATCCTTTCGATATAATAATTACCGACATCGAAATGCCTGAAATGAAAGGGACTGAATTACTCGATAGAGTTCTGCAAGCGACTCCCGAGACATTTGTTATAATAATTACTGCTTTCGCTTCTATCGAAACCGCAATAGGTGCGCTGCGGCGAGGTGCTTACGATTATATAATCAAACCGATTGAATTCGACGATCTAATAATAAAAATAGAGAGACTGTCGAATCAAAAACGGTTAGCACTAGAAAATATATTTTTACGAACTGAAGTTAATCGTCAGTACGATTTCCATAATATTGTAGGAAAGAGTGCTGCGATGCAAAAACTTTTCGAAACGGTGAAATGTGTTTCGAAGTCGTGTGGCAATGTAATTATTTACGGTAATAGCGGTACAGGGAAAGAATTAATAGCTCTGGCAATTCACTACAACGGTCCAAGAAGTGCCAAACCATTTGTAACAATTAATTGCGGCGCTGTGGTTGAAACATTATTCGAGAGCGAGTTATTCGGGCATCGTAAAGGGGCTTTTACCGGAGCAACCTCTGATAAAGTAGGTTTGTTTAAAGTTGCCGACAAAGGAACAATATTTTTAGATGAAGTAAGCGAGATTCCACTCCATTTGCAAGTTAAATTATTACGCGCAATCGAACAAAAAGAAATTTATTCTGTTGGTGATTCTACTCCGCAAAGTATAGATGTTCGGATAATTGCATCCACAAATAAAAATTTAGGCGAATTGGTTGAACTTGGACAATTTAGGGAAGATTTGTTTTATCGTTTGAATGTTGTTCAGCTTAAGCTTCCATCTTTAACAGAACGCAAAGACGACATACCACTATTAGTTCAACACTTCATTCAAAAGTATAATAAGCAATTGGGAAAATTAGTGCGAGGTGCAGATAATCAAGCGATGTGTGCTTTGATAAATAATAACTGGAAAGGCGAAGTTCGCGAACTTGAAAATGCGGTCGAACGAGCGTTGATTTTTGCTTCCGGCGATCTGGTAACTATCAACGATCTTCCAGATAATATAGTACGTAACACAATTCAATATTCTATAGACTCGATTCAAAGTTTGGATAGTGCTTTAAAAGAGTTTGAAAAAAATTATCTCCTCAGGATACTGGATATCTTTGCCTCTGATAAAGAGAAGGTAGCAGAAGCACTCAAAATCAGCACCTCAACATTATACCGTCGTTTGCAGGAATTTGGCATACCATTAAAAAAAGATGACTCAAAAAACGCTTAATTTCGGTAAAAACAAGAAGTTTGTGATGAAAAACAAACTCTAAAAAAATGTCTCTAATATACTTGATTTTAGATAATCTAATGATTATTATGTAATCGTACAAAAAAAAACAAACAAAAAGGAGATCGTATATGAAAAAATTTCAACTAATTGTTTAAGTTATATTAGCCAGTTTTTTCCTAAGCGAGATAGCAGTATCCCAAAAGGCAGCAATAAAGATCGAGGCAATGTCAATTCATCGCCTTAACGAAATGGGTTTGCCAAATCCAAACAGTTGGGATAATGTTTCGACGGGATTAAACACAATTGGCGTAGGCACTATGGCATGGCTTTCTGGTTGGGACACGTCGGGTGCCACTATTTATAATCCTGCTTTAACATATATTTGGGAACTAACTTCAAAACCAGTTGGATCACTCACCGATTTGGGGACCACTACAAACCAACTCACAAATTTTCAACCTGATACGGTGGGAGATTACACTGTTCAAGTAACAATTACCACAGCAGCCGGTACACATTTCACTACTCAAGTAATTAGTGCAGCGAGCTATGTAGGTACAAATTGGAAGAATGTTGCCGGTGCAGCTTTTAATTGTGCGTCATGTCA
>JAUXOG010000112.1 GCA_030682385.1 Bacteroidota bacterium | reverse complement strand
CGACTAGTCGGTAACAACATGACAAAAAGTAAATTCTGCGTAACTTCAGTCAGTAAATAAATTAGGAAAATAAATGAATACAATAAAAACTGTCTTATTAATGTCCGTATTAACCATACTGCTTGTTTTTGTAGGGAACATTCTCGGCGGCAGCGGCGGTATGATGATTGCTTTTTTATTCGCAGTCGTAATGAACTTTGGCACATACTGGTTCAGCGATAAGATTGTTCTGCGTATGTATAAAGCACAACAACTTCAACGCGAAGATAATCCAGAATTATTCCGTATGACTGAAGAACTAACTGCACGTGCCGGAATTCCGATGCCGAAATTATACATCATCCCGAACGATCAACCAAACGCATTTGCAACCGGACGTAATCCACAAAATGCCGCGGTTGCAGTAACAAACGGAATCTTAAAGTTGCTCTCACGAGAAGAACTAATGGGAGTTATCGCACATGAACTCTCTCATGTTAAAAATCGTGATATTTTAGTCGGAACAATTGCAGCTACAATCGCAGGCGCAATCAGTATGCTGGCGAATATGGCTCAGTGGGCTATGATATTTGGAGGCAGAGGTAGCAGCGATGAAAGAGGGGGTAATCCCATTACATTAATAGTAATGATGATCGTAGCACCACTTGCCGCTATGATGATACAAATGGCAATATCGCGTTCGCGTGAATTTATGGCGGATGAGGGTGGGGCCAAAATGACAGGCAATCCACTTTATTTAGCAAACGCATTGCGGAAATTGGATACAACATCAAAAAGAATTCCGATGGAAGCAAACTCAGCGACTGCTCACATGTTTATCGTAAGCCCTTTACGCGGCGGCGGGTTTACGAAATTGTTCAGCACACATCCACCAATGGAAGAGCGCGTCGCTAAATTAGAAGCGATGGTTTACGGAAGTATATCTTAACCAAATAATTTAAAAGAGGAACGTATGCTTCAACGCGGTGAAGTAGTACTAAAGACTAAATTTCCAGAACTCAAGCTTTTTAAGAGAGGCAAAGTTCGAGATGTCTACGAAGTTGAAGACAAACTATTAATCGTTGCAACTGACCGTATCTCAGCTTTTGATGTTGTATTTCCAAACGGGATACCCAACAAAGGAAAAGTATTAAATCAAATTTCAGTTTTTTGGTTTAATTATCTTCAAGAAATAATTCCGAATCATCTTATCACTGCGGATGTTAATCGAATGCCTCAGATACTTCAGAAGTATCGGGATATTTTAGAGGGAAGGTCGATGTTGGTAAAACGGACTCGACCTTTGCCGATCGAGGCGGTAGTTCGCGGATATTTAGCCGGTTCAGGATTGAAGGAATATAAACAGAAAGGAAGCATTTGCGGAATCCGGTTACCGGAAAACTTACAAGAATCATCGAAACTACCTGAACCGATTTTTACACCCTCGACAAAAGTTGAATCCGGGCACGATGAAAATATTTCTGAAGTTAAAGCATCCGAAATAATCGGCGATGAAATCTACAAGAAAGTAAAAGATTTTAGTTTGAAAATTTATAAGAAGATAGCAGATTATGCTCTTAGTCGAGGGATAATTTTTGCCGACACAAAATTTGAGTTTGGCTTTGATAACGGAAATATAATTTTGATTGATGAAGTGGGCACACCCGACTCATCTCGATTCTGGTCGGTAGAGACTTACAAACCGGGTCAACCTCAGCCTTCATTCGATAAACAATATGTGCGTGATTACCTTGAAAAAATAGGGTGGGATAAAAATCCGCCTGCCCCAAAATTACCCGATGAAATTGTTAAAGGAACGAGTGCAAAATATTTAGAAGCGTACAGTTTATTAGTCGGAGAAAATCTATCTTGATTGAAACTCAGATATTAAAAGTAGAAACCACTAAACCTGCTTACCAGGCAATTCATCTTGCTGCAGAAATTTTAAAGTGGGGTGGTTTGGTAGCATTCCCGACTGAAACTGTGTATGGTTTAGGTGCTGATGCTTTCAATCCAAATGCAGTTCAAAAAGTTTTTGAAGCGAAAGGGCGACCGGCTGATAATCCGTTGATAGTTCACATTTCGAAGTTCGATCAATTAGAGGAACTTACTGATAACATTACCGAAACAGGCAAACTATTGACTCAAGCGTTTTGGCCCGGACCGTTAACCATAGTTGTAAAAAGTTCTCCTTTTGTTCCCAAAATTGTAACAGGCGGATTAGATACGGTTGCAGTCCGAATGCCCAAGCATAATGTTGCATTAAGGTTGATTGATGTTTTGGATAGACCGATTGTGGGACCGAGTGCGAATATCTCGGGGAGACCAAGTCCGACTACAGCGCAACATGTTCACCATGATTTGAATGGTAGAATCGATTTAATTTTAGATGCAGGCAGGTGCGACATTGGAGTCGAATCAACTGTTGTTGATGTAACGAACCAACCGCCTTTGATTTTAAGATTTGGAGGATTAACGCGGGAACGGATTGAACAGCTTATCGGAGAAGTTCAGACGACTGAGGACGACCATTTTAAACGACGCTCGCCGGGAACTCGCTACCGCCATTATGCACCGGAAGCAAAAGTAGTTTTGTTTGAAAGAGGAGACAAATTAGTTTTTGATAGATTAAACCAAAAATATTTTGAGGATGGAAAAAAAGTTGGATACATAATTTATTCTACAGATTTAATCGGAGAACCAGCTGTACTCGGCAGGCTTGTTGGTAGTAACATAGAAATATATTCACAAATGTTATTTCAACTATTGCGCGATTTAGATACACTTGGCGCAGATGTAATTTTAGTCGAATCGGTTGAAGACATTGGTTTAGGAAAAGCAGTAATGGACCGTCTTCGTATGGCAGCCAAATAAAATGAAAGGAATTATGGAAATACAAAAACGTACAACATTAAAGTTAGCTATTGATGAAACGATGGAAATTTTAAATCGTCTTTATTTCACAAATAAAATTGCGGTCGGAGGTAAAACTGTAACCTTGCCTGAAAATATTACATTCGAAATTGATCTTGAGGCGAATAAAAATGAAGGTGAATTAGAATTTGAATTTAGCTGGTCGAAAGGGAAGAAAAAGATTTCTCCTTTAGTTCTATTTATGATTCACACACTGAAAGACCGTATTAAATTAAAGGGTATTGAAACTATATTCAAACGAATAGGTATTAGTTATAAAATTCAAACGCTTTCACCAAAATTAAACAGCCGACAGTTAAGAATTTCTCTTATGAAGGAATTGAATCATGGGATCGAATTATTTATTGCTGATGATATTCTCAGTGTTAAATTAAATGAAAATTTAAGAGAATTCATCACAAAACCAATTCTGTCCTTATCATACAAATTAGAAGGCAGAAAAACCATCACGATGATGGCGGCATATATATTGGGCATAAAATATACTGAAATTGCCGAAGCATACAAAAAATACTCTTTGACGAGAAGAAGAAATTAATTTCAAACCGAAATATTATATCCTATAACATATTGATTATAAAGGAGTTATGGGCTATAAAACAAATTATTAAATTATTTTCTTGGATTTTGACAATAATTTTAGTATAATTGGAACGATTTCGATAAGGAGTTAGTTATCGAGTTATAGAAACGTAAATAATCATTCAATAAAGGCAACATTATAGATGGAAGTAAAATCCAAAGCAAAAGTTATCGGTTTGGTTATAACAACCTGCCCTGCATGTCATAATCCTATTAATTTTGACAGGCAGGCAAATAAGACTTGCGCCTACTGTGAAACCGAAGTCCAAATTAATTTGGATAAGGTTGAAGTCAGTTTGAGAAGTCCATTAAGTAAAAAAGTTAAAATCAACCTTAATTAACAATTAAACCCCAAAAATGTTTCTCCTCCCGAGAAATATTTTTTGGAGTTAAATAGGACTAAAACGGTCGTATATTAAATGTTACATTTGTCAAAAAAAGTTGAATACGGGCTAATAGCAATTCGGCACATAGCTTCACAACCTATATCCGATGTTATTACTGCAAAGGAAATGGCAGACAAGTATCGGATCCCGTATGAACTGCTTGCGAAAATTTTACAAAAACTTACGCGTGAAGGTTTGATAATTTCTTATCAGGGTGTTCGCGGCGGATATGTTCTGGGACGTCGATCAGATCAAATAAAATTGTCGGACGTGATTTACGCTATCGAAGGGAAGCAAAATGTCTCTCTGATTAATTGTGAAAAGGAGAACCCTGAGTCGTGCAACATTTATCAGACTTGCACGATAAAAAATCCGCTCTCTAAAATTCAAAATATAATCAACGGCGTGTTCGACGAAATGACTATCGCGGAGATTGTGTGAACAAACTGATTTACATGGACAATCATGCGACTACACCGGTTGATAACCGGGTTCTCGATGCAATGCTTCCGTATTTCACTGAAAAGTTTGGCAACCCTGCAAGCAGGCAGCATAAATATGGGTGGGTCGCTGAAGAAGCTGTTGAATCATCACGTAATTTGATTGCAAAATTTCTAAACGCTGATGCTAAAGAAATTTATTTTACCAGCGGTGCTACTGAATCGAACAACTTGGCTTTAAAAGGTATTGCAGAATCTCACGCAAGTAAAGGCCGCCATATAATCACTTGCGCAACTGAACATAAATCTGTTATCGATACTTGCCGCCGTTTAGAGAAGTCAGGTTATCGGGTTACTTATCTACCTGTTGATGAGTTCGGCATAATCGATTTGGAGAATTTGAAGAAGGCAATTTCTACTGAAACGATTTTAGTTTCAATTATGACCGCTAATAACGAGATAGGCACAATTCAGGACATGTCAGAAATTGGCAATATATGCAAACAAAACGAGATACTTTTTCATACAGACGCAACTCAAGCAGTCGGGAAAATGAATTTAAATTTAAAAAAGATGAATGTAGATTTGGTTTCTTTTTCAGGTCATAAAATTTATGGTCCCAAAGGAATTGGTGTGCTTTATGTCCATGATAGAAAACCAAAAACCAGATTAGAACCGCAAATGGACGGTGGCGGACACGAACGCGGATTGAGGTCTGGAACTTTAAACGTTCCGGCAATCGTTGGGTTAGCTCAAGCACTCAAACTCTGTTATGAAGAGATGGAAGAAGAACAAATACGCGTTGCAAACTTTCGGGATAAGATGCAAAATGCCTTCTTCTCACGCTTAGATGATGTTTATCTCAACGGGCATCCAACTAAACGAATTTCAAATAATTTGAATATGAGTTTTATGTATGCCGAAGATTCTGCGATTATGATGAGCATGAAAGAAATCGCGGTTTCATCCGGCTCTGCTTGCTCAACTGCTCAACCGCAGCCCTCACACGTCCTGAAAGCCCTCGGTTTGAGTGAAGACCGGAGACATTCAGCAATTCGATTTGGTTTGGGCAGGTTTAATACTGAAGAAGAAGTTGATTACGTTATCGACAGAGTAATTGAGGCCGTAAAATCTTTGCGAAATTTATCTCCCATATATCAAAAAAAAGTATCAAAAAATAATTAAACAAAATAACTATGGAACATACTCAACTAATAATTCAAAATTCACACGAATTTTTAAAGTATCTAAAATTCAAATTCTCGTTATATCATAAATCAAATGTTTTCTCGCGTGATGTTCATTACGGAATTATACACTTTCTAAAAGATAAGGATATAAAAATATCACACTCAAAATCGGAAGTAATAGCTTCTGAAGTTTTAAAATATTTTGAAAAAGAAAACATCCTCAAAAAAATTGATAACCGCTCGTGGATGTTAAACTATGAAGAGTTTGTTACACCAAAAGCAGAAAAGAAATAAGCTGAAACTACTTAAAGGAAAACAATGTCGAAACTATTAGATATAAAAAATTTACACGTCGAAGTTGAAGGAAATAAAATTTTAAAAGGACTTTCACTTTCGATGAACAGAGGCGAAATTCATGCTATTATGGGACCGAATGGTTCCGGTAAAAGCACACTCGCGAATACATTGATGGGGCATCCGAGTTATATTGTTACTGAAGGTGAAATCTTTTTCAACGGTCAGAACATTCTTGAATTAGCTCCCGACGAGCGTGCAGCTCTTGGAATGTTTTTAGCTTTTCAGTATCCGCACGAAATTCCGGGAGTTACATTATTTAACTTCTTACGTACTGCAGTAAATTCCATCCGGAAAAAACGCACAGGCGAAGATATCGATAAAGATAGAAAAAAAGCTGCCTCGTCGATGCTTCAGTTCAGTAAAAAACTTACAGCAAATATGAAGTTGTTGGGAATTGACGACTCGTTCAGTAAACGTTATGTGAACGAAGGATTTTCGGGCGGCGAGAAAAAACGCGCCGAAGTTCTGCAATTAGCAATGTTGGAACCTGAATTAGCTGTTTTAGATGAAACAGATTCAGGACTCGATATTGATGCACTCCGGATTGTCTCGGATGGTGTGAACAGCATAATCAAACCGGGGCAAAGCATCCTTCTTATAACTCATTATCAGCGTCTGCTCGATTACATCAAACCCCATTTTGTGCACGTGTTAGTTGATGGCAGACTTGTAATGTCGGACGGTCCTGAATTGGCTCTAAAGTTAGAAGAAAAAGGATACGATTGGGTGCGAGATCAGTTTTTTACTCAAAACTTAAATTAGTATAGAAATGGAATCATTATGAACACTGATGTTCTTGAGAAAAATAGAAAAGAAACCTACAAGGAAAAATACGGTTTTGCAGATAAAGACTCGTTTGTTTATCGGACACAACGAGGCTTGTCGTCTGATATTGTAAAAGAAATATCCGGACTGAAAGGCGAGCCGGCTTGGATGTTAGATTTTCGATTGAAGTCGCTTGAAACTTTTTACAAAAAGCCGATGCCGGCTTTCGGTGGCGACTTGTCAAAATTAAATTTCGATGATATTTACTACTACATAAAACCCGGTGAGCGAAAAGGAAGAACTTGGGATGAGGTTCCTGAGAAAGTCAAAAATACATTTGAAAAGTTAGGGATACCTGAAGCTGAACGAAAATTTTTAGCAGGTGTTGAAGCCCAATACGATTCCGAAAGTGTTTACAGCAGTTTAAAAGGTCAGTGGGAAAAATTAGGAGTAATATTTTGCAGCACAGATGAAGCATTAAAAAACCATCCCGATATTTTACGGAAATATTTCGGAACTCTAATACCTCCGGCGGATAATAAATTTTCAGCATTAAATAGCGCTGTGTGGAGTGGCGGTTCGTTTATTTATATACCCGCAGGTGTGCACGTTGACATTCCGCTGCAAGCTTATTTCAGAATTAACTCCGAAAGCGCCGGACAGTTTGAGCGCACGTTAATTATCGCCGAGCCGGGAAGTTTTGTTCATTATGTGGAAGGCTGCACCGCTCCCGTTTATGCTGTAGATGCTCTGCACAGTGCAGTCGTTGAAATAATAATTAAAGAAGGCGCCCGCGTTCGTTATACTACAATTCAAAACTGGTCGGATAATGTTTACAATCTTGTTACAAAACGTGCTGCGGCTTATAAAGATGCAACAATGGAATGGGTGGATGGAAACATCGGCAGCAAACTTACAATGAAATATCCTGCGATTTACCTGATGGATAAAGGTGCTCACGGTGAAGTTCTTTCGGTGGCTTATGCGAGCGACGGGCAGCATCAAGATACAGGCGGTAAAGCGATTCATTATGCACCCCACACATCTTCGATTATTACATCCAAGTCGATTAGCAAAGGAACCGGTCGTGCGAGCTATCGCGGTTTAGTAAAAGTTTACAAAGGTGCAAAAAATGTCAAATCGAGTGTGAAATGTGATGCGCTTTTGCTTGACGACACGGCACGAAGCGATACTTATCCCAAAATTGAAATTGATGAAGAAGAAGTTCAAATCGGTCACGAAGCCACAGTCAGCAAAGTAGGCGAGGAACAGCTTTTCTACTTGCGAAGCAGAGGTTTAAGCGAAGAACAAGCAACTGCAATGATAGTAAGTGGATTTATTGAACCGATTGTTCGTGAACTTCCGATGGAGTATGCGGTTGAGCTTAATCGTCTGATCTCCATGGAAATGGAAGGGTCGGTAGGATAAGGAAATATAAATGAATCAAACAGAAATTATAAATACGGAACTCACGAAAGAATTAGTCGAAGAATTATCGGTTCAAAACAATGAACCTGATTGGCTGCGAAGTAACAGATTACTGGCATTCCAGAAGTTTGAAAATTCACCAATGCCTTTCTCTAAACGGATTGATTATTCGCACCTTCAATTGGAAAAATTAACACAACCTTCGCATTCGGATATTCTACCGGTTTCGAAGTATGAATATTTCAAAAACAAAATTATAAATAATGTTCTCGAGAAATATCATACAAGCATTTCCGCGGATGAATTGAAGAAGAAAAACATTATACTTTTGGATATGCAATCAGCAGTTCATAAATATCCTGAACTTGTAAAACAATTTCTCACGGTTGATACAACGAGTGCGAAAAACAATAAATTTGATTTACTAAATCGTGCTTTATGGAATGGAGGCACTTTCCTTTACGTTCCCAAAAACATTGAAATAGATATTCCATTGTTAAGTCTGTTCGCCTTTAACAAAGAAAACTCTTATGCTCTGCCGTATAACTTGATAGTTGTGGAAGAGGGAAGTAAAGTTACACTAATTGATTCAACTATCTCTTCTGATCTTGAGAACGATTCACTTCTTTCAAATAGTGTTGATATTTATTTAGGTGCGAATGCAAAACTAAACTACATTGGCATTCAGGAATGTGGAAGAAATACAAACCACTTTGCAACCAAACGTGCTTTTCTGAAACGAGACGCATCATTGAATTGGATTGAAATAACACTTGGCAGTAAGTTGAGTATAAATAATATAGATTTGCAATTAGCAAATAAGGGGGCTGAAGCTTTTATATCAGGTCTGTTTTTAGCGGGCAAGGATCAGCAATTTGAATTTAACACAAAACAAATGCACGCCGCACCCCACACAAAGAGCGATTTGTTGTTCGTTGGCGCTTTGTGCGATAATGCGAGAACAAATTATGAAGGCATAATCAAAGTAGAAAAGGGGGCGCAGAGAACAGATGCTTATCAAAAAAACAAAAACCTTCTTTTATCGAAAACCGCACGCGCCGATTCTAAACCGCTTCTCGAAATCGAAGCTAACGATGTGAGATGCACACACGGTGCAACTGTCGGTCCTGTCGATAAAGAGGATTTGTTTTATCTTATGAGCAGGGGAATCGAGAAGGAGTTAGCAAAAAAATTGCTGATATTCGGTTTCTTCAGCAAAGTGGTAGAAAAAATTCCGGTCGAAGAATTAAAGAACGGACTTCAATCTTACATCGAAGAAAATGTTACAACCTAAATTGATAAATATTAAAAACGAAGTTGCAGGATTAGTTGAAGGGCAAGTAAAAGTTTTACGATGGAATGGTTTGCGAATCGCGATCATAAAATTGAACGATGGTTATTATGCTGTCGATGAAATATGTTCGCACGAAGAAGAATCGCTAGCGGGTGGTTCGATCAGCGACGGACAAATTGAATGTCCGAAACACGGCGCCCGATTCGATATAAAGACGGGTGAGGTGAAGGCATTCCCGGCAGTCCGACCAATACGGACTTATCCTGTTACTCAAGAAAATGATGAAATATTTTTAAACATCACAAACGAATGAAGTAAAATGTTCGATCAGATAAAAATACGTGAAGATTTTCCGATTTTAAAGCGACTCATAAAAAACAACCCGCTCGTTTATTTGGATAGCGCTGCAACTACACAAAAGCCGCTGCAGGTTATCGAAGCAATCGAAAAGTATTATCGACACAACAATGCAAATGTTCATCGGGGCGCCTACACATTGAGCGAAGAGGCGACTTCACTTTATGAAGAAGCTCGCCTGAAAACTGCCCGCTTCATAAACGCTGAAATGACCGAGTCAATTATTTTTACTCGTAATGCTACCGAAGGAATAAATTTAGTAGCAAACAGTTGGGGACGAGCAAATTTAAAAGAGGGGGACGAAGTTCTGCTGACTCAGATGGAACATCACAGCAACTTAATCCCTTGGCAGTTAATTACAAAAGAAAAAGGTGCCAAACTAAAATTCATTCCACTAACTCCCGATGGAAAACTTGATCTTACAAACATTCACAAATTAATAAACGAGAAAACTAAATTTGTGTCCCTGGTGCATATATCAAATTCGTTGGGAACTATTAATCCGGTTGAAGATATAATCCAGATTGCTCATAGTTTTAAAATTCCGGTTTTGTTGGATGCATCGCAGAGTGTTCCGCATCGTCGGGTGGATGTGCAAAGTTTGGATTGCGATTTTATGGTTTTTTCGGGACACAAAATGCTTGGTCCAACCGGTATCGGTGTGTTATATGGAAAATATAATTTACTCGATAATATGCCCCCATTTATGGGAGGCGGCGAAATGATTAACGAAGTCCAACTCGAATGGTCCGATTTCAGAAACTTGCCTTGGAAATATGAAGCCGGAACACCGCACATAGCAGGAGCAATTGGTTTAGGTGTAGCTATCGATTATCTGAATAATATCGGTCTCGAAAATATACAACAACACGATAAAGAACTCGTTAGTTATGCAATGGAGGTTCTCTCGAATTTGGATGGAATCGAAATTTACGGTCCAAAAGATACAAGAGGTTCGCTGGTCGCATTTAATTTGAAAGGCATTCACCCTCACGACGTATCAACAATTTTGGATGAATACGGAATTGCAATTCGGGCAGGGCATCATTGCACACAACCGATAATGCGTTGGCTCGATGTTGCCGCCACAGTTCGTGCAAGTTTTTATTTATATAACACAAAATCGGATATTGATAAATTAGCAACAGGGTTGCAAAAAGTAAAGGAGATATTTAAACGTGGCAGTTAGTGATTTATATTCGGAAATAATTTTAGAACACTACAAAGAACCGCATAACGTTGGCGAACTCGATTGTCCTGAAGTTTTTGCAAAAGGTTATAACGAGTCCTGCGGCGATGATATTAAAATTTATGCACAAATAAAAAATGGTAAAGTAGAAGAAATAAAATTTAAAGGAAAAGGTTGTGCAATCAGCCAATCGTCAGCTTCGATGATGACCGATTTAATGTACGGCAAAACAATTGATGAAGCTAAAGAATTTATAAAACAATTCACGAAGAAAATTACCGGCGAGGAAGATTTTCCGTCAGACTCGGACGAGTGGTTCGAGTTGTCGGCGTTAAAAGGAGTAATTAAATTTCCGGTACGGGTTAAATGTGCGAGCTTATCATGGCATACACTGTTACAAGGAATAAAAGAATTTGAAAACAAAAATGAACTAAAACAATAATAGAGGAAATAATGTCGAACGAATCATTAAACAAATCCAAAAACGGACAGATTGAAATTACAGCCAAAGCAGTTGAAGAAATCCAAAAAATTCGAGGTCAGAATAATATCCCAACAACACACGGACTTCGATTAGGAATTAAAAGCGGTGGTTGCTGTGGACCCAGTTACTTACTCGGTTTTGAAGAAAATGTAAACGAAATAGATAGCGTCTTTGAAACTAATGGCTTGAAAGTCATTGTCGATAATAACAGCATTCACTTTTTAGCCGGAGCGCAATTGGATTTTGTAGAAAACGAACATGGAAGTGGGTTTGCGTTTCAGAATGTAAAAAATCTCCACGAATTAGAAGGTAGTCATTGCGAAAGTGGTTCTTGCGGAAGTTAGGTGTTAAGTTGGTTATAAAAATCCACCTGTCTGCGTGCCCGCACAGGCAGAAAAAAATATCGAATCCGTTAGCTAACGGATGAACACCGAATTATTCATTATTAGAACTATACTTATATAAATTTTTAGTATTGCAGTTAATTTTTTAAAAATAACAAATATAGGAGATATAAAATGTCATACGAATGGAAGTTTAAACAACGTCCTTATACGGATGAAGAAGCCAAAACATTGTTGAGCAAAGTAGTTAGTCCTGAAACAACCGACTGGCATTACAACACGCATCATAAGGGATATGTAACGGCGTTAAACAATATAGAAAAAGGTTTAGAAACTGCCGACCGTGCAGCAGCCAACGGTAATTACAGCGAAGTTGGCGAACTCAAACGGCGCTTCACTTGGAATCACTCTGGTGCTATGCTTCACGATTTGTATTGGGAAGTTTTAGGCGGTGATGGCGACCCAAGTAAAGGTCCCGAAATTTTAGCGGTAATCGAAAAAGAATTCGGTTCATTTGATAAGTGGAAAGCCGACTTCAAAGCTACAGCGGTATCTGCAAAATTAAGCGGCTGGGGTTTACTCGTTTACGATGCACTCTGGTCGCAGCGTTTGCTAAATATTCTCGTTGATGAGCATCAATATGGCGCTATTTGGGGGAGTATTCCTCTGATACCTCTCGATGTTTTCGAACACGCTTACTACCACAAGGATGGTGCAAAACGCGCAGCTTATATCGATAACGTGATAGCTAATTTGCATTGGGGTAGAATTAACGAGAGATATAAAAAGTTGGTGTTGAAGTAGAAAATAAAGGATCCATGGAGTTTTGGAGTAATGCCTGCCCGCCTTCAGCGTTCAGGCGGGGAATATTGGTCAACGACTCACCGTTAGTCGAGTCCTTAACTCGTAGAGATTGTTGGAATAGATGCTGATTAAAATGTAGGTCGAGCAGGCTGCTCGACCTACATAAAGTTGTGCAGAAATAGTCAGTACAATTTAAAGGAGTTATGTATAATACGACCTCGTAGAGGTCGAATGTTTGTAAACCAGATAAAATAAAATAATTTCGACTCCAGCGGCCTGCCCGCTGTCCGTCAACTGACGGACTTTAGCAGGCGGGAGCCGTATATAAAATTGTAAATCAAACAAACTATTTATGATTTGAATATGCCAAAAGCCAAAAAGAAAAATACCAAGAAGGTAAAATTGTACACGAAGCGAATTCCACTTCCGAAACAACCGCCTAAAGTAGAAGTCCCGGAAAAAGTATTCAAATATTTTCCAGGTTGCATTTAGGCGACGTGTTCCACCTTCTTAGTTTTTTTTAAATGTCCGAATTTCTGAGCTAAAAGTTCGAGTTGCTCTTTATTTGAAAGTTTAGATAACTTCTGTTCAGTTTTATTTTGCAATTCGCGCTTCATTTTAACAGCATCAATTTTTTTAACTTTCATAAATAACCTCCATCGGGCTTCGAATTTCAAGGAGGGGATACCCCAACTTGAGATTTACAGAGTTCAACAATTACAATTCTTTTCTTTCCTGAAATGAATTCCTCAAATAATTGCACCGAATACGCCTTAAATTCATCATCAAGACATCCACCAATTACAGATGTGTCAACGTAGATTCGTGGTCTAAACATTTCTTCTGTCCTTGTAATCGTTATGGCATTTTTCGCTTAACATGTTTTGTAGCACCATTTTCAATTCAAATATATAACTTTATAATTTTGTTTACAAATTTAAGAATGGATATATTTAATTAGTAACTCAAGTTGACCGCTTGCAATCAGAAACCGTTGTCCGCCGGACTCCTTTGGAGAAACGGTTGCAAAATTGTAATTTGTTTTTGTAAGGCGGCTAAACTCAGTCAGTAATTTAAAGAAATGAATATGAAAACAGCCAAAAAGAAAAATACTAAGAAGGTAAAACTGTACACGAAGCGAATTCCACTTCCGAAACAACCGCCTAAAGTAGAAGTCCCGGAAAAAGCTTACTCACGTAAAAAATCGAAAAAGATTGTTAATGAAGTTTTAAAAGAGGAAAACTTGGAATGAGAATATTAATACTCTGCACAGGCAACTCCTGCCGAAGTCAGATGGCTGAAGGATTTCTCAAATCTTTGGATGAAAAATTGGAAGTATTTTCTGCGGGGACAAATCCTGCATCGGCTGTAAATCAGAATGCTGTTCGGGTAATGCAAGAAATCGGGATTGATATAAGCCGGCATTATCCAAAAAATGTAAATGAATTTCTCCATCGATCATTTGATTATGTAATCACTGTTTGCGATAATGCCCGCGAAAGCTGTCCGGTTTTTAGCGGGAATGTTTTGCAAAGTTTGCATATCGGTTTTCAAGACCCTGCTGAAGCTGTCGGTAATGACGAAGAAGTTTTACCTGTTTACCGAAAAGTCCGTGATGAAATTAGAGAACAGTTTTCTGAGTTGTATAATGTTACCTTGAAACATCGACTCTAAATTCTAAATTTACAATCGGCAAATGGAAGTGAAAAACGATTTGATCACGAATCTTCTTGAGCGTTGTGTTGTAAAGTGAATCTGTTTGCCTCTGTTGGTTGATGACCCAAGCAATTTCATTTTGCAGGTTGGGCAACGAACTTGCCAATTGACTTAGGATGCCTGCCGCTCTTTCAATTCCTGCATAAACAAACGACACCGTTGAGAGCAAACCGTCCCGAAAGCCTTCGGGACGGTATCTCTCGTTTTCGTTGGCCCCTCTGGATATCCCTCACTCAGAAGCATGAATCTTTGAGACGAACGCAATGTGTTCATTGCATGGGCGAGAACGAGTGTGTCGCGCAGAAAAGGAATATGCAAGAGTTCTTCAAAGTTGGTTGCTGTAAGCACCGCTTTGTTTGTTGGAGTGCTCATCTAAATCGCTGGGGGCAAATTGCACATAACGGTTCAGGAATTTGAGAAGTTTTTTTAAAAAGGGGTTCGGGGTAAAAAGCCCTTTTTTAAAAAAATTTATTCAAATTCCATGTTATGTGGCGTTTTTTCATTTTATTACTTGTTAAATTATAAATTTTCTTTTTTATTAATTTGTAACGATTTTTCTGCCTCAATAGAAAAATTATCAATTTCTTTTTTTGTAAAATCTAATGGTAATTCTGCGCCGTTAGAAATATAAAAACGTTCATAATACTTATATAATGAATAACGTTTTGCATTTATTATTTCATTAATCCAATAATGAAAATATAAATACCGCCAAAGATTTTTATCCTGTCTTAATTCTTTTGTAACTTCATGAGCTCGAAGCATGAAGTTAAAAAATTTATCCATTTTTTCCAAAGCTTTATATTCAATTTGTGTTATATTTTTTATTTCTGCTAATCTTTTCTTTAAAATAATATCAATCTCATTATATTTATCGTTATTTGCGATGATACTTCTTACATCTGTAAAATCGGCATCATTCCAAAAATATTGATGTAATTCATTAAATGTTTTGTACCAAGCGTCTAACCTTTTTTGTTTTTCTAACTTATAGACATAATATGCAATAGCAATACTAGCTATTCCTATTATGCATTGAACTATAATTTCAAATATTTCATAGAAATTCATAAAAGTTATTTTAATTGTTTTTTAAGAATGCCACATAACGGTTTCGGTGTTTGCGAAGTGTCGTAGGCATTTGGGTGAGCGAAGCGAACCGCAAACACGCTGTTATATGCTGTACCGCACAAAACATTTATTATTTCTCTGCTACAACAAGCATTTCAAAGTCTTCTGTTGTCAGATTGTCATTTCTACTAAAAGCACCCGACTTACACCCAAAAATTTCAATTTTATTAAATCCTAATGATTTTAGTAACCAAGTAATCTCTGACGGGACATAATAACGCTCATTACAATGCAATATCTTTTTATTCCCTTTATCATCAATAGTTTCATAAACCGAATAATCCCTAAATGTCATCAAATCAAATGTATTATTTTCTGATTTACCTTCAACGGAACCTTGATTGATAAAATCCTTGACCGAATGAAATAAAGGAAATAAACCATTTAACGTTGTGAAAATAAATTTGCCTTTTTCATTTAAAGAAGAATAAGCATTTTTAAGAATCATAAAATTCATTTCATCTGTTTCCATAAGCGGAAAAGCTCCTTCACAAATCATTAGCGCCAAATCAAAGGATTTATCAAAATTAAACTCTCGTGCATCTTCTCGTAAAAATTCAATATCAAGTCCTAAAGTCTTAGCTTGTTCTTTAGCTTTATTTAACATTGATTCGGATAAATCAATGCCTGTTACTTTATAACCACGTTTTGCTAATTCAATAGCATGACGCCCCGTACCGCAACCAATATCTAAAATTCTGATATTCTTATTAAAACTTATTTCTCTCTCAATAAAATCTACTTCTCCAATTGTGCCTTTTGTAAAGTGTTAAACTCAACCATTAACAATTGAATTTTTATTGGGTTTAATTTTAACTGATAAGAGATAATATTTTGACTAATTTCTGATTTAATCACAAATATTCATAAAATATATAGATTTAATACTTCGAAAAATACTCGAATATGTACTTACATAAATAACACCATCCGCTGTTATTACCATCGCATTGACTATGTCTGAAAACAGCTTGCTTTTTAATTCTTTCCACATGTTGTTCTTATAACTTGAATAATAAAAACCATCGTTTGTACATGCAATAATTCCTCTTTTGGCATCTATTGCAAGGGCTTTTACTACAATATCAGTAAAACCTAACGGTGACCAATGTTTCCCATTATCTTTCGAGCAAAACAGCCCACCCCATGGTCTTTCAAGGATGATAGACCCATCAGGATGAAGTAAAAAGTATTTTGTCTTATCATCCATTAAGTCAATATCTTTCAAGACCCAATTATAACCACCATCTGTAGAACAAAATACACCAAACGACGTTAATATTAGAAGATCACCATTTATATCAAGAGTGATTTGGCGAATATTACCCGTAGATGGATTGCACACTCTCCAATTTATCATATTAATGTGTGTACAGAAAATTCTATTATCTGCAGTTTCGACAAAAATTCTATTGTTTAAGTCCACAAGCAATGAATGTATAGATATATTTTTCAATCCTAGTGGTTCCCAAAAGTTTTTTTTAATATCTAATTTAAATACGCCATCACTAGTAGTGCCAATATAAAGGCAATCATTAAAATCAATAGTAAGAGAACTAACATGAGAATTTATAACCGGTAAAGATATTTCAACCCATTCGAGTTCGGTGGAAGTTTGAGAATTTATTTTACGAAGATCTCTACTTGTAGAAATTGTAGTTGATCTAACATAGATACACCATTTTCCAATCAGAAAGTCCGTTAAAAAAAATGATAAGAAAATCATCCCAATTGCTGCTATAATTGCAAGGAGTGGCCAATCTGAACTAACTTGCCTGTCTTGAACTTCTTTCAATCTCTCGTTCGCATCAATAGATTCTTTCGTGAGTTTAAGGGTATCAAGTATCATTATTTTTAATTTCAGAGAATAAATATTATCCGATTTAACTTTTAAAGAGTTTTCAATATAACGAAGTGCATCTTGATATCTACCAAGCATGAAAAGGCTTTCACTTATATTGTATAAAACAATGTTGTCTAACGAATCAATCATTAATGATTGTCCAAAGCAAAATAAGGCTTGTTCATATTTCTGGAGTTGGAACAAACACAACCCTTTATAATTATATGCCCAAAGTGCCCAAACATAATCATCGAGCAGGGAATCACAATAGGTAATCGCGATGTCATATTTATGATTCATAAATGCTTCTTCGACGTTTGAGGATTGCTGATTAGCGATCTTTATCGCTGAATCAAGTATTTTATTTGCTTCGGCTTTGCGTCCCATAATTTCCATAATGGAAGCTAGCCGTCTGAACATTACAGATTGCCGCGGCATAATATTAATCGATTTAATATACATATCGATAGCTTCTTCTGATTTCTTCATTTGTTCAAACACAATTCCTTTGTTATACAATGCCCTATAATTAGATGAATCTTGCTTTATAGCAAAATCATAACAAATTAATGCACTGTCAAGCGCTCCTCTCTGGAGTAACTTATTTCCCTCAGATATCCAATCTTTTTGTTCGTTAAATTGATAATCAGTTATCATGAAAAATGATAATAATATGTGGATTGGAACATTCATAATTGGGTTTTTCTTGACTAACTCTAATAAGGTATTTTGTGCATATAATTCTGTATCAAACTTTTATGAAAAGGCAACCAAAGTTATCATGTTTAAGATACAATTCAAATATTTAAACAATAAAAAGAGGTTGCCATGTAATATTATGATTACGAAATTGATAAAGATTTTCATAAAGAGTTTTCGATGCTCGCTTCGCTGAACCAGCAAGGGTGATATCTCCGTCCTGCCAAAAGGCGGGATTGAGATCAAGCCTATGCTAATCGCCAAATATTTTACATAGAGCCATAACTTTTTACCTGACACTAATTGCAAAAAGGTTTACATAACACCGTTTCCCGTCGAGAGGGAACTACTTATGGAAATGTAAGAAGGGTGGCAACCCAAATCCCGTTTATGCACATCAATACCAACGTGGATAGATTTGCACCTTCGCGATGCTCAGAGCATGTTTTTGTAAAACCTTCTTATACAATAATAATAGAAAACCTCTTTGATTATGTTTTTGACCCGCAGAGCAGGAAGTTATCTAATTATATCAGTTAGTCAACCGACAGACAAGAAGGTTTTCATATTTCCTACCTTTCAATATAGGTTATGTTAGCTGTAGTTTTTTTATTCATTGAATTTCAGTTTATTCTCATGCAAGCACACTGTCACAACCTTCTTGTGTTGCGTGTTCTTCAAGTGCCTCATTAATGGTACAATAAATACTCGTTCAAACAATCGGTTAAATCCTCTCGCACCCTCATCTTGGTTTGCACAAACTTTGCACAAATAATCACACAAATTTTCATTAACTTCAAGCGTCGTCGATTGTTCTAATTCCAGCGAACTAGAAAGATTGGCAAGGAGACTTTTTAAAAGTATAATATAGGTATCCATTGTGAAGGGTTGAAAATTTATTATCTGATTTACTCTAGCAAGGAACTCAGGACGAAAATGTTTTAAGAGCTTGGAATGTATTTCGCTGGTATTAATAGCTATTTGCGGATCACGTTCCTGAATAAATCCAATTTTATATTTTTGAGTGACATCAGAGTAGACATTGCATGTTAATATAAACACATAACTTCGAAAATCGGCTATACGTCCTCGTGAATCAGCAGCTTGACCTTTGTCAAAAATTTGGAGAAAGTAGTCCTGAATTTCAAAGTGTGCTTTTTCAAATTCATCTAAAAGAATGATACCCTGTGGATACGATTCCAGAAAACGAAAGAGAGCGCCCGGATGTTCATGGCCGACAAACCCCGGAGGTGCCCCAATTAATCGCGCAAGCTCATGACGTTCTTTATACTCGTTCATATTGAACCTGGCAAATGCCCGACTGTGCTCTCCGTATAGCGCCTCTGCAAGACATTCGGCCGTATATGTTTTTCCGACGCCAGTAGGTCCGGTGAAAAGGAAAATCATTATTGGTTTTTCTTCCTCAGCGTTCTTCACTTGTAAAGTTTTCAACGTATCAACGATTTCATCTATAGCAGAATTTTGACCAACGATTTTTGTTTTTAAGACTGATTCGATTCTGGGAATATTTATGATTTCAGATCTGGAAATGACAAGCCCGTATTGTTCTTTCAACATCATCTCAATATGCTGTGGCCCGATTCTCGGGAGTTCTTTTGAAGGTACGACGTTGTGAAAAGTAAGAGAAGACACCTTCATGAATGCGGCTGCATTTTCCAGTAGATCAATCGCCTTATCAGGCAGGGCACGCTCGCGAAGGTATCTAACTGAAAGATGAATTGCAGAGAGGATTGATTCATCTTCGATAATGACCTGTTGAAGTCGTTCGATTCGTTTCGCCCATTCTTTACAGATGATGAAAGCTTCTTCTTTTGTTGGCTCAGCAATGCGAAGAAGCTGAAATCGACGCATGAATGCAGCATCATTCTTGATGTATCGTTCATAGTCATTGGTCGTGGTTGCACCAATACATCGGAAGTCATCTTTCGCCAAGGCTGGTTTGAGAATGTTCGCAATGTCCATGGGCGAGTCGCCGCCGATTCCTCCTTTGATGACAAGGTGAATCTCGTCAAGAAAAAGAATAAGATTTTGATCAGCACATACTTCAGCAATTAGATTCTGCAGTCGCTGTTCGATATCACCTCGATATTTTGTTCCAGCAACGAGGTCGGCTACGTTAATCTGAACAATCCGAAGTGTTTGCAAAAATTCTAGCACATTTTCCTGCACAAGCCGTTGAGCAAGTCCCTCAACGACAGCAGTTTTCCCAACACCAGCTTCACCGATGAGAATAACATTGCGCTTTGTGGTGCGTTGTAGGTATCGAACGAGTGTTGTCATCTCTTTTTTCCTGCCAACAACAGGTGCAAGACGATTTTGTCGGGCTAATGAAGTGAGGTCTCGTCCAATTTCATCGATAATAGAATGTGAACGTTTCAATCGTGCTGACTGTTTTACAATGTTGTCTTGATAAAGGTCTCCTTTATTCGAGGAAGTAACCAGCTTTTTATTGGGAGAAGAATTCTCACTGCCGTTGAAGAGCGTCCGGAGATCATCGGGTAATATCTCTTTCAGTTGTTCAATCAGGTGGACAAGGTTTAATACATTATTCCCTTCGTCAAGTGCACGTCTGGTAGCACCAACGAATAGGGTTTTCGATTCCTCAGACCGATGAAGTGAAACTATCTCTTCGACATTCACACCTTCACGCAAATCTTTCTGCAGAGCACGTCTAAGAGTTGTAATCTCATCAACAGGTAAGCCGAATATTTGCTGCCCTCGTAACGCAAACATTTGGATTGACTGAATAACCTCGGAAGTATATTTAAGTCTTTCTGCATATTGATGGAATCCACCTTCAATGATCTTAAGAGTTGCTAAAAGAAAATGAATTGGTTCGATTCGCTCACTGCCGGCCAGATTAGCCTCTCTGTTTGCCATAACCCATGCTAAATGCACGGACGGGTGGATGTCTACTCGGTTCATGGTTCAGAAATTCGAATAACGACAGTTTTATTCCGTGAGCGATTTTGAGGGGAATCATTCGGAAAAGGAGGATTAATATCACCAGAACTACGTACGGAAAACATGCTGCTTGGACGATGTATGACGGCCCTAAGTTGTTCCACTACCGCAACTGCACGCTGTAGTCCTAATATTGTGTTATCCAAATACTTGCTGTGTGGTTTCACTGGAATGGTATCAGTAAATCCGGTAATATCTAAAAAAAGCTTCCCATTATGAGAATCAAGTAGCTTCCCAATAGATGTTAAGATAGGAAATGCTTGAGCTTTCAATTTTACTCCATGTGTGAACAATCCCTCTTCAAATGTAATCACTGTTTGATTTCCCTCGTGAGCGCATCTAATCCCTGAAATGTTTATAGATATTCTAGATGATTGTAGGGATGTGTTCTTTTGTTCTACCGTGTTGTTTGATACAATATCATGCATAGTTTGAATCATTAAGGAACGGAAGTCGGTCAAATATTCGGTAAACTTAAATGTTAGAATCACGACTGTAAAAACGGCAACAATTGCCAATAACAAAGTGAGAATTGGACTGAACCAGAATGGATGGCTAAGTTTTTTGGCAATCTGGTCAAGAGCTGCGATGTAGCGAGTGTTTGAAGGTTCAAGAATCAATGCCTTTGTCCACAGTCTCTCCGCTTCGATAAATCGACCTTGCTGTGCATAAATACGTGCGAGAAAGTCGAGAAGTGATGGTGTTTCGGTTTCTGAATAAACCTGCTTTAAAAGAATTTCCGCTTCAAAATATTTTCCCGATCGTGCTAAAGAGGTTGCATGCGAGTATGCAACTTGTTGCAGTATTGGAAGAATATCCGTTTGAATATTTTGGGATTGATTGGGTGTAATATTTTGGCTTTCCTGAAGTAAGGATTTTAGCGTTGTTTTGAATTTCTCTTTAGGCATAAGAATGCTCGATATATGAATGTAACCTGACGGGACTAGGAGTATTGCTGAAAGAGTAGTATTTCACCACATAACACCTGATATTTTTTTTCGTGCTTCATCATCGATCGGAAGCATATTCCATAGTTGACGTACTGCAGATTTCAATCCTTCAACATTTCCATCGTTAATAGCACGTCTTCCTTGTGTAAAGTATAATTCTGCTTGAGATTGATCCCGCATATCAGATTTCCGTTTTTCAAGATTTTCAAACTCGTTTACCCACGACCCAGGATGCCGGAAATAAAACGACCATGCGAGTTGATTAATTTTATTAGCATAAAATCTCAATTCATCTACATTACTATCTCGTACTGCATTATGTAATGCTTTTTCCAACGTTGTAAATTCATCTTTTTCATAGTTCTTAATATCATAGGATGGATCGTTTATAATTTTATGTACAAACTCAATATCTTTTTCTGCTTGAACCTTAAGCACGGGGCATTCAAGCGCATCCTCTACTTCATCTATGGCTGCCTTTAGATCCAACAAACGGTTTTTACACTTTAACGCAGCATCGGGGTCATTCGGAGCGGCTGCAAGAAGAGAGCTGATGTCATGCACGATACGCTCACCATCAATACGCTGCAAAGCTTGTTGTGCTTTTTGGTCTCGTGTTTCTTGTACTTTTGTCCTGACCTGTTCAAGCCGTTCTTTTTCACGTTCGAATTCTTTCTTGAGAATGTCAATCTCTGGCGTCTTAATTTCCATGTGCAGAACGTGCTCAAATTCTTCGTCAAGAATTGGGATATATGTTTTAAGCCGCACTAACCGTGAAGCGTCGATCTCTACCGTAATTTCCACTTCACTACCGGCAGGAACATTACGCTTGACATGCTCTGCTCGTACTTCCAGCGCTCCTATTTCATGATTGCGATCAGCACGCTTTTTCTCACCCTCTAGCACCGGAATACGTATAACATCCCCTGTTTGACCTTGACGAACCTCTAATGCAGTGTGAAGTATCATCAGTTTTCTGGTAGGAAGTAGTACTCCTTTTTCAAAAAACAGTGCCACTTCATTAGACACTAACGCAATTCCCACCGAATGTATGAGCGGCAGATGTTCAGAAGGTGTTGGCCTGGGTGTATAAGGAAAACTATTTGGAACAGTTTCTTGTTTTGTTCCTTTTTCATCGCACAGTTCAATCTGGAAAATATTCTGTTTCCATTTTTCTGCCCAAAGTGTGGTCATAAAGCTGCCATCCGGTGCAAGGCCGATTCGGCCGCTTCTCCATGGTGGTTGAGCCTGATTGTTAATGAATTCGATTGTAAAGCCGGCAAGGTTTGTACTATCGGACGGAACAACCTTACCACCGATAAGCGGCTCGGTGTCGGGTCCCACTGGTTTATTCTCTAGCTCAACACGATATTGGCCAGCTGCAATCGGCTGTACTTCAACAGTTTCATTGCGTTGTGTTCCAGCAAAAATTGCTGCACCCTGGGCGACAACTGTCAATGAGTCAATACTAAACTCTAACGGTATCCCTAATCCATCTTTGGGATCGGCAAGGCGTTGCCGCAAATATGGCATGAGAGTTGGTCCACCAACAAGAATGAGTTTTTCAATATTCTTTTCGCTCAATCTCTTCTCGGCAAGCGCTTTCTTGCATATGTTTATGGAGCGCAAAATGAACGGCTCAACTAATTTCTCTACATCTATTCTTTTCAATTCAAAATCAAAATCTATCACTTCTCCTCGATCATCTTGACACAGTGCGTCCATGCTTATGGGAACATATTCTTCTCGTGACAACCGAATTTTTGCTTCCTCCGCTTTAAGCTTAAGTTTAGCAATAGCTGGTATCCATTTCACATTCCCACGACGAAAGTCTGTCAGTCGTCGTTCCTGGGTCAGGGCAGGAATAAGTAATTCATCAACAATTGCCCAATCGATGAGTTTCCCACCTAAGTGGTTATCTCCTTCATGATTGACAACTTGTATTATTCCATCACGCAGGTGTATAATTGCAGCGTCGAATGTTCCACCACCAAAATCGTATACTAACCAGAAAACTTTATCACTATCACTTTGAAATCCGTACGCCATTGCTGCCGCAACAGGCTCTTGCAGAAGAGGACTGGTAACAAATCCGGCTAACTGAGCTGCTTTTTTTGTTGCTTCACACTGTGGTAGTTCAAATGCCGCGGGTACGGTAATGACTGCAGACTTGACATCTTCATCTGAACGTTGCTTAACATCTCCCTTTAGTGACTTTAATACTTCGGCTGACAGTTCATCTGGTTTCATCGCAAGACCACCGCGTTTGAAAGTATATTTCTGTGCGGTTCCCATCTGAAGCTTGAATTCTGCAAATGTATTCTCAGGGTCTGAATCTGAGTGGCTCTTAGCTTCACGTCCGATGATGATTCTATTTTTCTTATCGCACCAGACAACTGAAGGTGTGTACTCGGATCCTTCATTGTTCTTGAATATAGTTACTTCCATACCATTTAGCACAGCTATAGAACTGTTTGTGGTTCCAAGGTCGATGCCGAAATCAATTGTTGTCCTTGTCATGAGGTATTTCTCCTTTTATTGATTATCATACGATTTGTTTTCTTTTTCAATTGGTATTCCTATAATCACTTGTCCCATCTGGATCATTTGTTCCTTGTAAAAAACGGATGGTCGTACAGTTTCTAGAACCTTTTCACGAGTAATACCTGGTGTCGGTTGGTGAGCGATTTTGTCTAAGCTATAAACACCACCTTCAGGCAGCACTTCGCCGGTGTGATCACGTATTTGGACACCCGCTTGTGTCATTGCATCCCAGATTGACATTAGATGTCGATATACACGTTCCATACCTTGCATTGGCTTATCCGAAGTATTTGGTTGTTGCATGTTCTTTCTCAACCTCCAAATCCCGGTGCCAATATCTGCAAAGAGTTTTATCTCTCGTGATGATAGTGTTGGACGTGTTGATTGTTCCTTTGCTTCGTGGGCTATTGCATCGGTATATGTCTGCACAAGCTTCTCAAGTTTTAAGAGAAGCTCATGCTCCATCATTGAGGGAGGAATTCTAAATTCTTTTGGATAACTCCACTGTCTTATTTGTTCAGTCAAAAACATATGATGCCTATTGTTTATTGTATATTAGGGGGGTTTTTCACCAAAACTCCACCCATCTTTTAATAATTCCTGAATCTTCTTGAACCCCCTATATGCGGACTTTGGTTTGATATTTTTGGGGAGTTTCTGTTGAGCAAAGTAATTTCCAATCAGAATCCCAATAGTACTGCCAAGTATTAACACAATAAGTCCGCCAAACCAAGCATCACTATTTGAATTTAATACTGAAATACAACCACCCAATCCTGCCAGCCCTCCAATAACTCCTCCAACAGTACTTGCGTTTTCTACTTTGCCGTGTGACATTTTGCATTGGAGACAACGTGGCACATTAATATTTAAATATTGCCATCGAACTTGTTCATATTCTTGTATAACATTACCGTGCATCTTTACTTCAATGGCTGCGCTGGCATCCGGCACATTCTCAGAACAGAAAAAACAAATTCCATATTCAATACTTTCTTCACCGATTTTAAGATTTTCCTGAATTCGAGCACGAGCCGGTCCACCGGCAACTATTGAAAGTAATATTTGGAGAGTATCAATAAAATGTTTCCATTGGTTGGTTTTATTGACGTAACCAATTTCACAGCTCAATGCGCAAAGAGCGATTTCGTCATGTATACTATCACGCATATTATTTCCTACTGGCAGAATGGAATCAATGACGGCAAGAAGTGGCTTTGATTGTACCAACAATTTATTAGCTATTTCACCGCCCTTACTTTCATC